>JANPAP010000185.1:0-32638 GCA_031429975.1 Chitinophagaceae bacterium | reverse complement strand
TGCTGCTGCTTTCCACCATCTGGTAAAACTGGTTTTATAAACCGGTACAATGGGCGAATTTTCTACTTCGGATAATTTAATTTTTAATGCAGCAAGTTCATGGTTCCAATCTTTTTGCTCCATACCATCATATCCTTCCATTGCTTCAGCAAGTAATGGATCATCCAATGCAGCTTTTTCAATAGCATGCATTTCTGTATTCGACATCTTGCCGGTAAGATATCGTTGGATATCTCCGGCCGAATAAATAATATGTTTTTTTGATTCACTCATTTTTGTTGCCACTGTTTTTTGCGGCTAAAAATTGTGCTGTTTAATTTTTAATTAATGCTGATTTCTTCCATGCATAATTTCAGGTTTCGTTTTCCATTTTGAATAAAGCTTCTTACTTTATTCCATTCAAAACCTGTTATTACTGCAATCTCATTGTAACATTTTTTTTGTAAGAAAAACAATTCAATACTTTGTTTTTGATCCGTTGGCAATTGTTCCATACAATGTTCTAATTGTTGAAAGGTTGCTTCCTTTTCAAAGGCTTCATTTTCCAGATGCGTATTTTGAGTAGATTGCATAAGGTCGACCCTAAATTCTGTTGTTTTAATATTTCTGGGACTTCTTAATTGCATCAGGCAATGATTACGGGCCAATACCTGTAACCAGGCTTTCAAGAAATCTACTTCATGAATTATTAATTTTTTACAAAGTTCTCCATAAATATCCATCACGGCATCCTTACTTTTTTCTGCGTCTTTAAAATATTTGAGGCATACACCAAATACCAAATCCATGTAGCGCTGGTAAAGCATACTCACATGTTTTGTGTCGTTGCTTTTTTTGTAAGCAGCAATCAGCTCATTATCCGATAATGTTGTGGTTGATATGTTTTTTAAAAATGTCAATTATCAATTGCTGTTATAAACCTACCAAAAATAGCTTACTCAAAATATACTTTTACAGTTTGATAAAAAAGGCGGTTATTAAGATATTGGCTTTGATTTTGTTGCTTTTCGGAAAAGCCCTGTAAGCCAAAAAGCCCGGCAGCATTGCCTTTATTGATGGCAATTTCAAGATAGGATGCCGCATTAAACATAGCCAGTTTTTCACCTTCGGGAACATCGGCATAGGTATCGCTGATTCTTTCAATCACTTCATCTCTTTTAAAAACAATTTTAAAACTCCGGCCTTTTCGTTGGGCTTCAAATTCTTCTTTGGTAATATTTACAATTACATTTTCAAAATTATCTATGAAAATAATCTGTCCTTCAATCCAATTATTACCCAGTAAAGGGCGTAATGCATTTTTAACCTGTATCGAAACGCTGGTATCACCAATTGCTTCAATTGCATTGCCAGCATTAATTTCATTGATTGCTTTTGCAAATATTGAAGCGCAATAAATTGCATTTTTTTGGGCTGATTTATCGAGTTGCAGCGCTACCACTTTTTGTGGTAATTCTTCCAAAATCATTGTGATTAAACCATTATCGGCACAACCAATAAAATGGCCATTGTGCTCTGCCAATAACAAGTGCTCTGGTTTTTGATCGAACAAATTTACCATTACTAAATGTGCTGTACCTACTGGAAAATTTTTAATGGCATTTCTGCAAACATAGGCTGCCTGCGGATAATTGAAGGGTGATAATTGATGCGTAATATCGATAATAGAAAAATTAGGGTTGCTGATTAATAATTGCCCCTTAATGCCTCCAATAAGAAAATCCTGTTGACCAATATCTGATGTAAGCGTTATTAAGGGCATTAATTTATTTTAATGAAATTTATTAGAAGTAATTATCAGGATGGAAGTTCCCTTAATAATAAAAATAGCAAATAGATTTTAATAATGGTGCTATAACAATAGTAATTTAAACTATCAAATTGTAATTAAGCTTTCCAGTAAAGTTGATTCACTACCGTATGAGTTTACCCTCTTTAAAAAAGAAATTCTTTACCAGCCTGTCGGCCCAAGCAGGAAAAAATTTATTCATAAACATGGTTTGCTTTCCTTTAAAAGTTAATACCAGTGTACGTTTTCTTTTTTCAATTGCCTTCAATATATGAGCTGCACAAATCTCCGTACGCATTAATTGTTTTTCATTCATCGGGCTTTCGCCATGTGTATTACCATCTTTATTTAATGCAGCATTACGAATATTGCTGGCAGTAAAACCCGGACAAACCCACATTACATTAACACCCGTATCCAATAATTCTGTTCTGATAGATTCTAACCAACCATTAACCGCAAATTTTGATGCAGAATAACCGCTTCTACCGGGAAGCCCCCGATAACCGGCAATACTGGAAACGCCTACAATGCTGCCTTTTGATGCAATAATAGATTCCAATGCCAGCTTGGTACAATATACAGTTCCATAAAAATTTACGTCCATCACTTTTTTAATCACATCAATTTCCAAGTCTCTTAAAAGCGCTCTCATTGAAACGCCTGCATTGTTTATAAGGATATCGATATGGCCAAAATTTTTTAAAGTTGCATTAATAAAAGTTTCACAATCCTGATAGCGGCTTATGTCGGCAACAATAGTAAGCAAAGGTTGGTTTGAATATTCCAATTGCAGATCGTACAATTTATCCTGGTTACGGCTGCAGGTTGCAATTTTGGCTCCCAAAGGAATTAAGGCATCAATCAATGCTTTTCCAATGCCGTCACTACCTCCTGTAATTGCTACAACTTTATCTTTAAAAAAATTATTCATTTATTTTTATTTGGTATATGCAAAAATAAGTGAGTTCTGGCGCCGTTCATGAACAATAATTAAATTATAATTTGATTAATTAATAAAAAGTTTTCTAAAAACTTTGGCGTGAAAATGTTTTTCCCTTATTTTCGCACTCCAAATTAAAAATGAGGATGAATTGGTAGCTCAGTTGGTAGAGCAATACACTTTTAATGTATGGGTCCTGGGTTCGAGTCCCAGCCAGTTCACAAGAGGAATTCAGCAATGAATTCCTCTTTTTTGTATAATGTATTCCATGGAATGTTTTCTAATTAAATAACGACTTCAGTTGCATTTTAATTTTACCGGGTACTTTTGGAGGAGGTGATATTATTCTTAACTAACAATTTGTACATTGTAAAAAAATAAATCATCATGAAGAAAACAATTGCAACTTTTTTAATCCTTTCTTTTTCTGCCGGAATATTTGCACAACAAAATAATTCCGATATTCAAAAAGCAACAGCGCTTTTAAAACAAATGACCCTTGAAGAAAAAGTGGGACAGATGACCCAGGTAACCATGGCCGTTTTTGCAAAAGACGGATGGGCAAATCTGGATGGAACGATTGATCCGGCATTATTAAAAAAAGCAATTGTAGATTATAAAGTGGGCTCCATGTTGAACACAACTGCACATGCACTCAGTGTGGATGTCTGGAGAAAAACGATAACACAAATTCAGGATGAAACAAAAAATACCCGTTTAAAAATTCCGGTTATTTATGGATTGGATGGTATTCATGGGCAAACCTATACATTAGGTGCAACCCTGTTTCCACACAATCTGGCAATGGCCGCAACAAGAAATACGGAGCTTGCAAAAGCAATCACAAAAGTTGCTGCAAAAGAATTAAGAGCATCGGGTGTTCGCTGGAACTTTGCGCCGGTACTGGATATTGGCCGCCAGCCTTTATGGTCCAGGTTTCCGGAAACTTATGGAGAGGATGTTTACATTGGTAAAACAATGGGTGCTGCTGTTATAAAATCTTATGAAGAAGATGGCTTAAAAAATAGTACTGCTGTTGCCAGTTGTATGAAACATTATTTGGGTTATTCTGCATCCCGAACAGGTAAGGATCGTACCCCCATTTATTTATCAGAAATAGAAATAAGGGAATATTATTTGCCACAGTTTAGAGAAGCTGTAAAGGCCGGATCTTCTACCATCATGATTAACTCCAGCGAAATAAATGGCGAGCCGGTACACTCCAATAAATATTTATTAACCGATGTATTGCGTAAGGAACTTGGTTTTGAAGGAGTGATTGTTACCGATTGGGAAGACATTAAAAGATTACATACTTGGCACAGTGTTGCTGCAACTCCAAGAGCAGCGGTTGCCATGGCAGTAAATGCCGGAATTGATATGAGTATGGTGCCGAACGATTTTTCGTTTTACGATTTATTGATTGAAGCAGTAAAAAATGGCGAAGTAAAAATGAGCCGGATTGATGATGCTGTAAAAAGAATTTTATTATTGAAATTAAAAACCGGCTTGATGGAGAATCCCTATCCGGAAGATGCAGCACTTGCAAATTTTGGAAAAGCCGAATATCAAACTCTGGCGCTGGATGCAGCACACGAAGCCATGACCTTATTAAAAAATGAAAATAATTTATTGCCTTTATCAAAAAATAAAAAAGTATTGGTTGCCGGCCCATCGGCACAAAGTATCAGCGCATTAAATGGTGCCTGGAGTTATACCTGGCAGGGTAAAGAAGAACAATGGTATCCTGCAGACAGTAAAACAATTTTGCAAAGTATCACCGAAAAAATTGGTGCGTCAAATGTTATTACAACCACCGGAAAGGGTTTTGATAATCCATTGAATTTTGATGCAGTGGCATTATCCAAAGCAGCTGCAACTGCAGCTGTAATTGTTTTGTGTATTGGTGAAAATGCGTATGCTGAAAGTCCGGGTAATATTCCAGAACTGGCGCTGGACGCCAATCAGCAAGCATTAGCAAACGCAGCTGCATTAACTGGTAAGCCGGTTATTTTAGTGCTTACCGAAGGCCGTCCAAGATTTATTACCAATATTGAACCTGCTGCAAAAGGAATTTTAATGGCTTACTGGAGTGGTAAAAAAACTGCCGAAGCCATTGCCGATGTATTGTTTGGCGATTACAATCCAAGTGGCATTTTACCATTCAGTTATCCACGCAGTATGGGTGAAATGGTATTGTACGACCGGAAGCCATCCGAAGATATCCGGGAAGTTTTTAATGATGATATTCATACCGGATACAATCCTTTATATCCATTCGGTTTTGGTTTAAGTTATACCAGTTTTGAATACGGCGATATAAAATTGAGTAGCTCAAAAATTAGTGGCGACGAAAAACTAACGGTAAGTATTACCGTAAAAAATACCGGTAAAGTAGATGGCAAGCATTCGGTTGAATTGTATACCCACGACCTGTTTGCAAGCATTACACCTAACATGAAAAGGCTCCGGGCTTTTCAAAAAATATTTTTAAAGGCGGGTGAAATACAAACAGTAAATTTTGTTATTGATAAAAATGATCTGGCATTTGTAAATGCAAAATTACAAACCGTAACCGAGTCCGGCGATTTTGAAATTATCATTGAAAAAAAGAAAATAGTATTTAACTATCAATAAATATAAATGAGATCAGTTGTTTTTTTTATATCGATTTTAATAACATTGAATGCCTGTGTTGCTCAAAAAAAGCAACAAGCAGCATTAAATTTTTATGCTGCCGATAACCCTAATATTCAATACACCGGCCGGGTAGATTTTACAAATCCAAAGTTGCCACGCTTTTGGCAACCGGGTGTTTATATCGAAACAAAATTTTTGGGCTCCGATTGCGAAGTGATATTGAATGATGAAATTTTATGGGGCAATAAACACAACTATCTTGAAATTATTGTTGATGGAAAAGCAAAACGCATTCAAACCAAATCTGCAAGGGATACAATTATTGTTGCAAAAGGTTTGTCAAATACGGTGCATACTTTAACTATTGCAAAAAATACAGAAGCCAATATTGGGTATCTCGAATTGGTTGGAATCAATTGCAAAACTTTGGTAAAACCATTGGAAAAACCAATTCGTAAAATTGAATTTATAGGTAATTCCATAACCTGCGGTACCGGAAGCGATATGGCTGAAATACCTTGTGGTAAAGGTGTTTGGGAAGATCAGCACAATGCCTGGATGAGTTATGGAGCTGTTACTGCAAGAACATTGCATGCACAATATTTCTTATCGGCTGTTTCGGGTGTTGGCCTCATGCACAGCTGTTGCAATATGGATATTATCATGCCACAGGTATTTGATAAAGTGAGCATGCGTGACAATAAGATTGAATGGGATTTTAAAAAATACCAACCAGCTGTAGTAACCATTTGTTTGGGGCAGAATGATGGTATACAAGATGCTGCTTTGTTTTGTAAGGCGTATATCAATTTTATAAAACAACTGAGAGAACATTACAAACAAGCAAAAATTATTTTGTTAACCAGCCCAATGGCCGATGCTGCATTAACGGAAGCGCTCAAAAAAAATATCATTGCGGTTAAAAAATCATTGGCTGCAACCGATAAAAATGTGGAGGTTTATTTTTTTTCAAGGCGGTATAGCAGCGGCTGCGATACGCATCCAAGCCTGGAAGAACATCAATTAATTGCTGCAGAATTAACTACTTTTATAAAGCAACAAATGAATTGGTAAATACACAACAAATAATTTAAATAATAAAAAAATTGAGTTATGAAATACAATCCTTCTTTAAATCGATATGATAAAATGCTGTATAACCGCTGTGGAAAATCCGGATTAAAATTACCTGCTATCTCACTCGGACTTTGGCATAATTTCGGATCGGTAGATGATTTTGAAAACGGCCGCAGCATTATTCACCGGGCATTTGATTGTGGCATTACGCATTTTGATCTGGCCAATAATTATGGACCCGAACCCGGCACTGCCGAAGAAAATTTTGGAAAAATATTAAAACAGGATTTTACCGGAAACCTAAGGGATGAATTGATTATTTCTACCAAAGCCGGCTATCTGATGTGGCCCGGTCCTTATGGCGAATGGGGTTCCCGTAAATATTTATTATCCAGCCTGGATCAGAGTTTAAAACGCATGCAATTAGAGTATGTGGATATTTTTTATTCACATCGCCCCGATCCCGATACGCCAATGGAAGAAACTATGATGGCATTGGATACTGCTGTAAGAAGTGGCAGGGCATTATATGCAGGTATATCAAGTTACAGTGCAGAGGAATCTAAAAAAGCCATTGAAATTTTAAAACAACTGGGCACACCTTGTATCATTCATCAACCAAAATATTCCATGTTCGAAAGATGGGTGGAAGGCGGGTTGCTGGATGTGTTGGAAGATGATGGTGTTGGCTGTATTCCATTTTCGCCGTTGGCACAGGGCATGTTAACCAATAAATATTTAAAAGGAATTCCTGAAAATTCAAGAGCCGCAAAAGCACATGGGTTTTTAAAAGTTTCCGATTTAACCGATGACCGTTTACAACAAATCAATTCATTAAATGAAATTGCCCAACAGCGCAATCAATCATTGGCACAAATGGCATTGGCCTGGTTGCTGAAAGATAAAAGAATTACAACGGTTTTAATTGGCGCAAGTTCGGTAAAACAATTGGATGATAATTTGGCCTGTCTGGATAATTTAAATTTTACAGATGCAGAATTAAAACTGATTGAAGTGATTTTAAAGTGAGGATAATAAATAACTGGATCGGCAGGCAATGTATTTACTTACTGCCTGTCTTTTTTTTATTTAAAAAACTAAGATAAAGACTCCGCATATCGTTTATCAGCCTTTGTTTGGAGTATCTACTGATCACATTTTCGTAACCGCTTTTGCCCATTTTTTTCCGGAGTTCAGCATCTTCAATTAATTCAATTACATAGTTTGCAAATGAGGTAACATCTCCAACTTCCGTAATAAAGCCGGTTTCACCATGTATCACAATATCTTCAACACCACCAACATTGGTAGATACCACTGGTAGTAATGCAGATTGGGCTTCAATTAATGAAACAGGCGTGCCTTCGTTATTGGAAGTAAGTACTACAATATCCAGCCCCGCCAATGCCTGGTCAATTTCAGTTTCCCATGAGGTAACAACAACATCTGTGTTGCTTTTAGGCTGCGTAATAAAATATGAATAACTTAAGTTTAAGTCAGCTGCTTTTTCTTCAATCCCCGGCCTCGATTCTCCATCACCAATAATTGCAAAACGAACTTTTTTCTTTGTTTTAGATTTTATTATGGCAGCAACTTCTAAAAACATTTCATGGTTTTTTATTGGAACCAAGCGGCCAATAATACCAATGATTAATTCGTCGTTATCAAATCCATATTTGTTTCTGAAAATGATTTTTTTTGTGTCCTGATCAACGGTGTATTTATCAAGATTAAAACCAAGAGGAATAGTGAATATTTTTTCAGCAGGGGCAATTTTATAGGTTTCAATTAATTCATGTCTTTGAGAATCACTGATGGCGATAATCGCATCTGCTTTCCGGGCAAGAAACCTTTCAAAACGTACAATGATATTCGAAAGAAATGTATTGAAATACGAATGAAAAACATGTCCGTGAAATGTATGAACAATTAATGGAACCTTGCAGGACTTTGCTGCCATCCTGCCGATTGCTCCCGATTTTGATGCATGCGTATGTACAATGTCGGGCTGGTATTCTTTTATTATTTTTTTTATTTTGTAATAAGCAATAATATCATAAAAGGGTAGAATGCTTCTCCGCATTTCTTTTATTTCAATCGGAACTAATCCCAATTGATCAGCAATATAAGTAGCATCTTTTTCGGCAGCATCTTATTTGCCAACTAACAGTTTAGTATCAAATTCCGGCGAAAGATAAGCAGTCAGCAAAGTAACATTATGAGAGGGGCCTCCAACAATTAACCTATTATGAATTCGCAGTATTTTGTACATATTGATTGGGTAAATATAGGAAAACTGCCTAAATAAAAAATAGGTTTGCTATTTTCTGAAATTGTAAAATGTTTACAAGTTTATTTCATCCATCAGAATAAAAGTCCTTCAAACATTTTTTATGTAATTTGCCCATCGCAACTTTATTTACTTTAAAGTTTGAGTTAAGAATTGATAATTGTAACAACATGAAAAAAAAATATAATAATGTAGCTGATGCTATTGCTGATATTCAGGATGGGGCTGTATTGATGTTAGGTGGTTTTGGCCTTTGTGGAATTCCTGAAAACTGTATTGCAGCCCTTGTAAAAAAAGGCGTTAAAAATCTTACCTGTATATCCAACAATGCCGGAGTGGATGATTTTGGAATAGGATTATTACTTCAACAAAAACAGGTAAAAAAAATGATCAGCAGTTATGTTGGTGAGAATGCCGAATTTGAAAGGCAGTTGTTAAGCGGCGAGTTGGAAGTGGAATTAATTCCACAGGGTACATTGGCTACCCGATGCATGGCAGCAGGTTATGGCATGCCGGCAATTTTTACTCCGGCAGGTGTTGGTACAGAAGTAGCCATCGGAAAAGAGTTAAGAGAATTTAATAACAAAACCTATTTGATGGAATATGCTTTTGATGCTGATTTTGCTTTGGTAAAAGCATGGAAAGGAGATACCGATGGAAATTTAATTTTTAAAGCAACTGCCCGGAATTTTAATCCAATGATGGCCATGGCCGGAAAAATTACTATTGCAGAAGTGGAAGAATTGTTGCCTGCCGGAGCTTTAGATCCAGATCAAATTCATACACCTGGAATTTATGTGCACCGCATTTTTGAAGGGAGTAATTATGAAAAAAGAATTGAACAACGTACCGTTGCTCCTAAATCCTAAATTATTTTTTAAATCCGCAATACATATATTATGCCTTTAAATAAAAATCAAATTGCACAACGACTGGCCAAAGAATTAAAAGATGGGTATTATGTAAATCTGGGAATTGGTATCCCTACTTTGGTGGCTAATTATATTCCAGAGGGTGTAAATGTTGTGTTGCAAAGTGAAAACGGATTATTGGGTATGGGCCCCTTTCCTTTTGAAGGAGATGAAGATGCTGATTTAATTAATGCAGGTAAACAAACCATTACAACAGTACCGGGATCTGCATTTTTTGACAGTGCCATGAGTTTTGGAATGATCCGTGCAGGCAAAGTTGATCTTACTATTTTAGGTGCTATGGAAGTAAGCGAAAACGGTGATATTGCTAATTGGAAAATTCCCGGTAAAATGGTGAAGGGCATGGGTGGTGCCATGGATTTGGTGGCCAGTGCAAAAAATATTCTGGTAGCCATGATGCATACCAACCCCAAAGGCGAATCGAAATTATTACCGACTTGTACCTTGCCGCTTACCGGAGTAAATTGCGTAAAAAAAATCGTAACAGAATTGGCAGTAATAGAAATTACTGCTGAAGGTTTTAAATTGTTGGAAAGAGCCCCCGGAGTTTCTGTTGAAGAGATACAAGAAAAAACAGCCGGTAAATTAATTGTTGAAGATGATATTCCAGAAATGGAATTTTAGATTAAAACTATTCAAAAAAAATCCCCCCTGATTGCTCAGGAGGGAGTAGCTGTGTTGGCAAACAATCGCTACTGTCTTATTATACTTTGGGAGCCGAAGCTAATATTTCTTCCGTAACTCCGCTGGCATATTTTTCAAAATTATTTATAAACTGTAAAGCTAGCTTTTTTGCAGCTTCTTCGTAAGCAGATTCATCAGCCCAGGTTTCACGGGGATTTAATATTTCGTTTGGAACATTGGGGCAGGATTTTGGCATTTGTATTCCAAATACACGGTGTGACTCATATTCAACAGTATCCAGTTTACCTTCAAGCGCTGCGGTAATCATGGCTCTAGTATAATCCAATTTCATTCTTTTGCCTACGCCATATCCACCACCACTCCAGCCGGTATTTATCATCCATACATTTGCCTGATGTTCTTTTAGTTTTTGCCCTAACATGGCTGCGTATTGGCCAGGATGCAAGGGTAAAAACGGTGCTCCAAAACAAGCACTGAAGGTCGATTTTGGTTCAACAATCCCAGCTTCGGTACCGGCAATTTTTGCAGTGTAACCGCTAATAAACTGGTACATTGCCTGACCTGGTGATAACTTACTTATTGGAGGAAAAACGCCATAAGAATCGCAGGTTAGAAAGAAAATATTTTTTGGAATATCAGCAATCGATGGCTTTTTTGTATTCTCAATATGGTTTAATGGATAACTTACCCGGGTGTTTGGAGAAATCGCTTTACTGTTGAAATCAATTTTTGTTGTGCCTTCAAAAAACGGTGTATTCTCAACCAAGGCTCCGGGTTTTATTGCAAGAAAAATATCGGGTTCTTTTTCCAAGGTTAAATCAATAGTTTTTGCATAACAGCCACCTTCAAAATTAAAAACGGTATTGGCGGTCCAGCCATGTTCATCATCGCCAATCAACTGGCGGTTAGGATCAGCACTCAAAGTAGTTTTTCCGGTGCCGCTCAATCCAAAAAAGATAGCGGTATCGCCGGCATCACCAGTGTTGGCGGAGCAGTGCATGCTCAATACACCTTTATCATGCGGTAAAATATAATTTAAAACTGAAAAGATACTTTTCTTCATTTCACCGGTATAACCGGTACCACCAATCAAGATGATTTTTTTTGTAAAATTTACAATTGCAAAATTGTGTTGACGGGTGCCATCAGTTTTAGGATCTGCCATAAAGCCGGGTGCCTGAACCATCAACCAATCGGGTTTAAAATTTTCAAGTTCAGCTTCCTGGGGCCTTAAAAACATATTGTTGCAAAATAAATTACTCCAGGGGTTTTCATTAATTACCCGGATATTTAACCGATAAGTGGGATCGGCACATGCATAACAATCTCTAACCCATATTTCTTTATTATCAAAGTAGGCCATCATTTTTGCATACAGCAAATCAAAATATTTTGGCTCGATGGGGATATTAAAATTGTTCCAGTTTACGGTTTCTTTAGAAGTTTCATCCAAAACAGTAAACTTGTCTTCAGGGCTTCTGCCAGTGAATTCGCCGGTATTAATTACCAGTGCTCCGGTATCGCAAATAACGCCTTCGCCACGGGCAACGGTTTGGGCAGTTAATTGTTCGGGTGTTAATTGGTAATGTATTTCGTTTGATAATTTTAGACCTGCATTAATAAGGTCCATTTTAGGGTAGGCAAGCATCGTTGGAACTGACATAGCTAATAATCAATTTAATGAGCAATAAATTTCAGCACCAAAGTTATGTTTTAGATATTTTAGTTTTTTTTTAAAAAGCGAGTCAAATTGTAATTTTTTTTATCAAATTGATTAAATGTTGTAATAAATTTCAAACGAATTCAATTTTATTGAATTAAGTTTAAATAATGATGAAATTTCGTTGAATAGCTTTTATATTTTAACTAATTGATGTGTAGCAATTACACAACCAGAAGCTTTTCTCTAACATTTTTAATAACAGTATATTGCAGCCAATAAATTTTTGTTATGAAATATCTTCCTTTAAATTCAGCAATTTTTATTCAAAATAGAAAGCGCTTTACCGAGCGGATGGAAAAAAATGCCATTGCAATTTTTAACAGCAACGACGAATTGCCTGCCAATGGCGATGCATTGCATGTTTTTAAACAAAACTCCGATTTGTTTTGGCTTACCGGTATCGAACAAGAAGACACCATGTTGGTTTTATTTCCGGATAACCCCGATCCCAAATACCGGGAAGTGCTGGTTTTAGTTAGGCCCAATGCCTTAAAAGAAAAATGGGATGGGCATAGGTTGAGGGAAAATGAAGCAACTGCAATTGCTGGAATTACAACCATTGTTTGGTTGGATGTTTTGGATGGATTATTGCAACCTTGGGTTCATCTTGCAGATAGTATTTATTTAAATTCAAACGAAAACGATCGTAAAGGAACCCAGATAATGGTAAGGGATTATCGTTATGCCCAAATGATGAAGCAACGCTTTCCGATGCATCAATACCATCGCAGTGCAAAAATTTTAAAAGACCTGAGAGCTATAAAAACGGCCTTGGAAATTGAAGTAATGCAACAGGCAATGGATATTACAGAAACTACTTTCCGCCGGTTATTAAAATTTATAAAACCGGGTGTAATGGAATATGAAATTGAGGCAGAAATTATGCACTCTTTTTTATCGCAACGGGCTACCGGGCAAGCTTATGGTTCCATTATTGCCAGCGGCGATCGGGCTCGTACTTTACATTATGTTGAAAATAACCAGGAGTGTAAAGATGCTGAATTGATATTGATGGATTTTGGTGCTTCTTATGGAAATTACTGTGCCGATCTTACCCGAACAATTCCGGTGAATGGAAAATTTGGGAAAAGACAAAAAACGGTTTACAATGCCTGTTTACACTTACATTATTATGCTGCCAGCATTTTAAAACCGGGCATTAGTATTTTAGATTATACTGATAAGGTAGGAGAAGAAGCAACCATTGTTTTCCAAAAAATTGGCTTGTTGAAAAAATCGGATGTTAAGAATGAAGACCCCGAAAACAGGGCTTACCGAAAATATTTATATCATGGTATTTCTCATCATCTAGGAATTGATGTGCATGATTTGGGAACAAGAACCCAACCCATAAAAGCAGGAATGGTTTTTACAATTGAACCGGGTATTTATATTGAAGAAGAAAAAATGGGCATCCGGATTGAAAATAATTTCTGGATAACAAAAAATGGCAATAAAGATTTAATGAAAAATATTCCCATTACGGTTGATGAAATAGAAGCCATCATGAAAAAATAAGGCGCTTCGATTTGTAAAAAAATCCAATTATTCAAAATAAAAATTACGACTCATTTAGAGCTTGGTGCTTATGAAACATTTACCAAATTTATTTACATTACTTAATTTATTTTTTGGTTGCATAGCCATTGTATTTGCTTTACAAACCGAAAGTATACTGATATACACAAACGATGAATTTACCAGTAGTTTCAATGTTCCTGAAAGGCTTGCACTGGCTGCATTGTTTATTTATTTAGCAGCAGTGGTTGATTTTTTAGATGGATTTGTGGCCCGGGTTTTTAATGCCAGTTCCGAAATGGGAAAGCAACTCGATTCGCTGGCCGATGTGGTTAGTTTTGGTACAGCACCCGGAATTATTCTGTATCAATTATTACGAATGAGTTCTATCAGGGAAGAAAATGGAATTGATATTTCTATTGCATGGTTGTTGCCGGCATTTATTGTAACGGTAGCTGCTGCATACCGTTTAGCAAAATTCAATCTCGATAATTCGCAAAGCTTGGGCTTTAAAGGGGTGCCTACACCGGCTGTTGGTTTAATGATCGCTTCCTTTCCATTGATATTACATTATGGTGGCGGATTAATAAATATAAATGAGTGGCTGGTTAATAAATGGGTATTGTATAGTTTGATAATTATTTTAAGTTGGTTAATGGTAAGTAATTTACCCATGATCGCATTAAAGTTTAAGGACTTTTCTGTGAAAAGTAATTTGCCAAAAATAGTGTTGGTACTGATTGGAATTGTTGCCTCCGTATTTTTAAATTGGCTTGCTGTACCCGTAATATTCATTGCTTATATTATTATATCTTTATCAACTCAACAACAAAAAAACTGATGAACTATACTGCACATATAAAAGTAATGCCGCACAAAGAATTGCTGGATCCGCAAGGAAAGGCTGTTTTGGGTGGATTGGAAAACCTTGGACTTACTGAAATAAAAGATGTAAGAATTGGAAAGCATATTACTCTGCAGGTAGAAGCCAATAATGAAATTGAAGCAAAACAATTTGCCGAAGCCGCTGCAAAAAAATTACTGGCAAATCCGGTTATGGAAATGTTTGAGGTTACCATTAATTAAACTTTTTTACCGGCCAACTAATTAACCAATACCATGCTCTACATTGTTCCTACTCCCATTGGTAATCTGGCCGACATGACTTTCAGGGCCATCGATATTTTAAAATCGGTTGATTTAATTTTGGCTGAAGATACCCGTACATCCGCTGTTTTGCTGAATCACTATCAAATTCAAAAACCCATTTCACCTTATCACCAGCATAACGAACATAAAATTGTTACGCATTTAACCGAGCAAATGCAGGCAGGCAAAACCATTGCCTTGCTTACCGATGCTGGTACTCCCGGTATCAGCGATCCGGCTTTTTTATTGGTAAGAGAATGTGTTAAGCAGGATGTAAAAGTAGAATGTCTTCCCGGAGCTACTGCATTTGTACCGGCATTAATTAATAGTGGCCTACCCTGTAACAGTTTTTGTTTTGAAGGATTTATTCCGCTAAAAAAAGGGCGGCAAACTTTTCTAAAAAAAATTGCTGAAGAAGAAAGAACCATGTTGTTTTATGAAAGCCCCATGCGGCTGGTTAAAACATTGAAAGATTTTATACAGTATTTTGGAGCCGACCGGCAATGCTGTGTTAGCCGTGAACTCACAAAAAAATTTGAAGAGAACAAACGGGGCAGTCTGCAGGAAGTGCATGATTATTTTAATGCAAAAACTGTTAAAGGCGAAATTGTAATTGTGGTACAAGGCAAAAATTAGCAGATTAGTAGAACCTTTTTTTTCCACCGTAATTTCCACATTTTCAATAGTGGAATTGCTATAACAGCTTTCCAATCATATCAGCTAAAATAAATTGATTTTTTAATTGTATTAATTTGAAACCTTTGTTGTTATTGGCTTTGTATGCTTATGCCTGAAATTTAAATCACCTGAATCTGCCTCTTTTTTGTAATTAATTATTTATTTTATTTTTCATTTTAAAAGCTATTGACATTATAGTTTTCTTTTATTAGCATTGTTCTTAGATTAATTTTTTTTTCAATATCCTATCGATTTCCTCCACTTCTCTCTACCACAGTAACCTCAATAATCAATAGTTGTGATAAACGAAAGTTTACAATTTCTGGCAACAGAAATAAATAATTATTTAAATAATAAGGTGCCAAGTGTAGATATAAATGTTGCCCGTTTAGTGGTAAGTAATATCTCACTGGCAGCAGAAAATTTACCTGCAGATACTATTAGCCCAGAGATGAAAGGCAAAGCAGTATTGAGTTTGGTAAATGTTGAGGAAGATCGAATTTCGAAACAACAAGAAAATTATATTAAATCCGATATCAAAACCATTTATAAAAATCCACCTGTTTATATTAATCTGTATGTGCTGTTTGCAATGAACCGTAAATCATACGATGAGTCGCTTTCTATTTTAGGTTTCATCATTCAGTTTTTTCAACAGCAGCATGTTTTTACGCCCAGTACTCACCCCGCTCTTGATAACAGAATTCAGCAATTAGTGGTTGATCTGTACAGCCTTAGTTTTGAACAGTCAAACCACTTATGGAGCATTTTGGGAGGAAAATACATGCCTTGCGTAATGTATAAAATCAGGCAGCTAACAGTAGATGAAAATAAGGTGATTAGCCAGTCTGGATTTATAAAGGAAATACAATTAAATGATAAATTAAAGCAACCCCTTTCATGAACACTTCTTTTAAAATATTATTTGCAATTGAAGTACTCCACGATTTTTACGAGAATGGAATGTGTGCCGATTTTAAATTGATACCCACGGCTGCAACCAAAAAATTGCTAAGCAATTACAATGCAATAATAAAAACTGTAGGAAATAAGTTGATTGTGCTTGTAAAAAATAATGAGTTTTCAAAACCATTTATACAACCGGATGCAAAAGATAAATTTTGTTTTTATCTGGAATTGTTGAATCCCGTATTTATGACGATTAGCAATTTGGATTTACAAAATTTAAAAGCAAAGCGTTTTTATTTTACCAACTTGTATCAAAATAAAACGGCTGTAGTTACCAATGATTTTTTGTATTTATCAAAGCAAGTAGCAGCTTATCAGCCATTGAATATTTACAGCCCAGGTAGTTTGGTAGTACATTCAAATGAAGTGTTTGAATGTATTAAACAAACGGCTGCAGGAAATGCACCCGCCGCAAATTCAATTTTTTGGATGAGCCGGAATAAAAATCAATATGCATCAACCGATGATTTGATTTCATTTATTCAGCAACAGTGCTCATTTGAGGTATTACCTGTTTCTGAAAAAGTAGATGTACAGGTTTTTAAATTAAATCTGCAGAATAATTTATTTGATGAGTTGGTTTTATCACAAACCATGAGTTTTGAAGAACCGGTAAATAAATTATCGGTCGATTTAACTAAACTGGATGAAGCAAAATATAAAGTTCTGATTAATGGAAAAGAATTTTTGGTTTATGTAAGCAATGATGCAGTGTACAGCAATATGTTTGGAGTAATTGAATTGTATAACCACCTGCCTAACGGAAATGATTTTTCATTTTTTCAAGGAGCACCAAATGATGGGAAATTAAAAGATCGAATTGTTATTGCTACCGGCGAAAATTTATGGCTTACTTATAGCATTCGGTTTGCAAATCGCCTGGCATTTTGGAAATATTTTATTCCCAAAAAAGGAGTACAGTCTATCGATACTGTTCCTGCAAATCAGTTTAATGCCAATGCAAATCCAGCAGATTTATTTACATCTGTTAAGCCAATCGCATTAAAGCAAAAGCCGTACGAATTTAAATTAAATCTTACCCGTCCAATAAGTAGAGAACCTCCGCTGGCGCCTAATCCTGATATAAATACAGCGGGGATGCTCACAAAAATTGATGCTGATTATTTCTGTAATATTTATATCAACTATTAATTCATTTATCATTAAATAAAAAAACAATCATGGCAACAACGTACAAAACCCCGGGTGTATATGTTGAAGAAATTCCAAAGCTGCCCCCTTCTGTGGCACAGGTGGAAACAGCGATTCCTGCATTTGTGGGTTATACCGAAAAAGCAGAAAGAAAGGGTGGGTCGCTCATCAATATCCCTTTACGAATTTCAAGTATGGTGGAATTTATCAACTATTATGGAAAATCAAAAGTGCCCGATTCCATAACAGTAACTACCGATGAAGATAATAATTATGCTGTGTTGGGAATTGGAATTGATGCTGGTAACCGTTTTTATATGTACGACAGTTTAAGACTGTTTTTTGATAACGGTGGCGGCGACTGTTACATTGTTGCGGTTGGATTATTTGTTGATAATACCGGAGCTAATAACGAAGTAGAACCAGGTGATGAAAATGATCCGGTAAACAGCAGGGGATTAAGAGTAGGGGTAAAGGCATTAGAAAAATATGATGAACCTACAATTATTTTATTTCCAGATGCAGTACTGTTAGCTGATGCATCAGTATTTTACAGTTTGCAACAAATGGCCATTTCCCAATGTGCTAAGTTGCAAGACCGGTTTTCGATATTGGATTTAAAAGAATTGGAAGCAGATAATGTGCAAGCTGCAGTTGTTGAATTTAGGAATAGTATCGGGATCAATAATTTAAAATATGCAGCTGCTTATACACCTTGGCTGTATCATAGTTATCCATCGGAGGTAGCGTTTGAGCAATTTGCATCCAGTGTTTTCGAATCGGATGAAGTTACACCAGTAACGCTGGCCACATTAACTACCGATAATAAAATAAATGAACTGGTGCTTAATTTGGAAGATGCAGTACAGGATCAGTCAGATGTCAGTTCGGCAATCAATGCCATTTGCGATGCTGCTGCAGATGGAACAGTAACCAATGCAGCTTTACCCTTAACCGCTCCTACGGTAAGGGATCGTTACAAACAGTTTGTAGATATTTTGAAAGCCGCTTCTGGTGCTGCAGTGCCTATTGCATTTAATATTCTATTACTTTTTGTAAGGCGCTCTGCTATCAAATTGCAAACCTGGAAAACAGATTTTTCATCTACCAATTTAACCAATGATGTAAACTCCTATGCCATGTCTGCATCCTATTGGAGGGGGGCTGTTATTGATTTAATTAAGATAGAAAAAAATGATGATGCAAGGACTGTTTCTGGAGTAGTAGCTCGAAATGATATTAATGCATTGTATGCATCCATTGATACAAGCTGGCTGGGCAGTACAGCCGCATTGGTAATAAATGATATTGATGGAGATACTGTGGAGGATGCAGGTAAGGATTATAATAATGGTGGAGCAATTGCAGTACAAAAAGAGTTGGCATTAATTATTGAAAAAGATATCAGGGCTGCTTTTGAAAAACTGGCTTTGTTTACAGAAAGCATTATTAACTCAGCAGATAATTATAAATCAGTTACTCAAAAATTATTGTATGATGGGCATCCGGTAATTGGCAATATTGTAAAGAATATTAAGAAAGAGTTTAGCCTGATACCTCCCAGTGGCGCTGTTGCAGGCATATATGCCAGGGTTGATAATGCAAGAGGTGAATGGAAAGCGCCTGCTAACGAAAGCATCAACTCCGTTTCGGGACCAGCCGAACAGGTTACAGCCGATGAACAATCAAATTTAAATGTGGATGCAGTTGCCGGAAAATCAATAAATGCCATTCGCAGTTTTACCGGTAAAGGAACTTTGGTTTGGGGTGCCCGAACTTTAATGGGAAATGATAATGAATGGCGGTATGTAAGTGTTCGCCGTTTCTTTAACATGGTTGAAGAGAGTTGTAAAAAATCTACCGAGCCTTTTGTATTTGAACCAAACGATGCCAACACCTGGGTAAAAGTACAGGGAATGATAGAAAATTTTCTGACCGTTTTATGGAGGCAAGGCGCCTTGCAAGGTGCCAAACCCGAACATGCTTTTTATGTGGCCGTTGGTTTAGGAAAAACAATGACAGCACTGGATATTTTAGAAGGTAGGATGATTGTTGAAATTGGTATGGCCGTTGTTCGCCCAGCCGAATTTATCATACTACAGTTCTCTCATAAAATGGCAGAAAGTTAAGCCTCAAGGTTGAAGGATTAAAGATTAAAGATTATTCCATCTTAATCTTTTTAAAACTCCTAAACCTTTTGCAATAAACTTTAAACATTCAACTTTTAAACTTTAAACACTAAAAATCATGGCAACATATCCTCTTCCTAAATTTCATTTCCTGGTACAATGGGGTGGAGTTAGAATTGGTTTTACCGAAGTAACGGGTCTCGATATGCAGGTAGAAGCAATCGAATATCGGGAAGGCAGCAGCCCCGAATATTCAAAAATAAAAATGCCCGGCATGCACAAATTCAGCAACATCACTTTAAAAAGAGGCACCATACAAGGTGACAGTGAATTTTACAAATGGATAAATACCATCAGCCTCACCGTTTCTGAACGAAGGGATATTATTATCAGCCTCCTGAACGAAACGCATGTGCCTGTTATGACCTGGAAAGCAAAAAATGCCTTCCCAATAAAAGTGCAGGCAAGCGATTTAAAAAGCGATGGAAATGAAGTGGCCATCGAAACCCTGGAACTGGCGCATGAAGGCTTGAATATTTTAAATTAACTGGTTGTAAAGTGGAGGAAAATTTTCAGTTAAGTTAGATCATACATTAAAAATTTAAGCAGCCATGGCAACAGCACCCGGCGGATATTATCCACCTGTTGGCTTTCATTTCAGAGTGGAATTTGTTGGTATTGGAAACGATAACGATATCCGCTTTCAATCAGTTTCCGGATTAACGGTAGAATATGATACCGAAAGTTTTAAAGAAGGGGGCGAAAACCGGTTTGAACATAAGCTGCCGGTCCGGTCAAAATATCCCGACCTCTCATTGAAAAGAGGTTTCTTAAACGATTCTAAACTGATTAAATGGGTATTGGGAATATTGCACGACCGTGACTTTGAAACGTTTCATCCAGTTACCATCAATGTTCAATTACTTAATGAAAAACATCAGGCCATCAAGCATTGGGAAATAATTGGTGCATGGCCAAAAAAATGGAGTGTAAGTGATTTTAATGCTCAGGAAAATAGTCTGGTGATAGAGTCGATGGATCTGGCATATAAATATTTCAATTTAAAATAAAAAACATGCCGATTGAAATTAGGGAATTGGTAATAAAAGCAACCGTTAATCAAGAGCAACAAACAACGGCCAGCCCCGCCGGTACAACAAATTCGCCTGGGGTTGCCGATGATAAAGAAGCCCTCATTAGCCAGGCCGTTGAAGAAGTGTTACGAATTATTGATCATAAAAAAGAACGTTGATATGGTAAACGGACATCTTGAAAAATTAAAAATTATTTCTTGTACCGATGCGGAATGCAATGAAGAAAAAGAAATCTTTATTGCCATGATGAATCCGGAAAATTATACGCTGGAAACAAAGATGGAATTTCAGGCAGCACAGGGGCAGGGAACCTCAGCAACAGCAGCAAAATTTATTGTAAAACCTCCCGAAGAACTTTCCTTTGAATTGTTATTTGATAATACTGGTATCATTGATCCAATGCGAACAAATGTTGCAAAGGAATTAAAAGATATCAAAGAGTTTTTAATGAAGTACGATGGAGATATTCATCGCCCAAGATTTTTCAAATTCGTTTGGGGAGAGGCTTTGGTAAAAGGAATTTGTATTTCATTAAGCATCGCCTATAAATTATTTAAACCCGATGGCACTCCCATAAGAGCTATTTGCAAAGTTACCATCCGGGAAATGAAAGACGATGAAAGAAGGGTTGCAGAAGAAAGAAACAGCAGCCCTGATCTAACTCATTATCGAACCATTAAAAAAGGCGATACACTTCCGCTGATGTGTTACCGCATTTATGGCCATTCCAAATATTATTTGCAAGTGGCAGCAGCAAATGGGTTAAGCAATTTTAGAAAACTGCAACCAGGGGAAGAACTTTTTTTTCCTCCAATAGTAAAAAATTGATGTAAGAATAAATGCCAAACGAAAGAACCATACCATCAGATCAACCAAAAACCGTAGTTACGGCTACCATCCTTTCTGGCAGTGCAGAAGTTTCGAGGGCACATCATATCATTTCTGTATTAGTAAATAAAGAAGTAAACAGAATTGCATCTGCAACGATCATCATGATTGATGGCGACCCGGCAACGCAAACTTTCGACATTAGCAATAAGCCAGATTTTGAACCCGGAAAAGAAATTGAAATAAAGTTGGGTTATCAAAGCAGTGAAGAAACCATTTTTAAAGGCATTGTAGTAAAACATAGTATTAAAACCAGAAAAAAAAGCTCCCTCTTAATTATTGATTGCAAAGACAAAGCCGCAAAGATGACGGCAAAATATAAGAGTAATTATTTTAAAGAAATGAAAGATAGCGAAGTGATGGAGCAATTGATTGACACTTACCGGCTGGATAAGGAAGTGGATGTAACCACCGTAAAACATAAGCAGCTGTTACAATATAATTGCAGCGACTGGGATTTTATAATGTGCCGTGCCGATGTAAATGGCATGCTGTGTTTTTGTAATGATGGAAAACTAAGTATAAAAAAACCAAATTTTTCTGGGGCAATTGCCCTTACCATCCAATATGGAGCAACCGTACATGAATTAGATGCAACCATTGATGCAAGGCTTCAGTACAAAGCAGTAAAAGGGAATATGTGGAATTATACCGATCAGGAATTGTTGGCCGATCAGGAAGCAGAAGAACCCCAACTGCCCGCTGCAGGAAACCTGGATGCCAGTACACTTGCGGATGTTTTAGGCGCCGATGGATTGAATCTTTTTCATAGCGGAAAAATTGAAGCACCCGAATTACAACAATGGATAAATGCAAAAATGATGCGACACCGCCTGGCAAAAATAAGAGGGAGTGTAAAAATTGATGGTACTGCAGCAGTGTTACCCGGCCAGTTAATAGAATTGAAAGGAGTGGGCGATCGATTTGAAGGAAAATTGTATGTAACTGCAGTAGGTCATCAATACGAAAACGGCAACTGGCAAACCAATATCCAGTTTGGTATTAACCCCGAATGGTTTGCTCAATCCTTTAATGTACAACAGCCAATGGCTGCAGCATTGCTTCCAGCCATTGAAGGCTTGCAAATTGGGGTAGTAACAAAATTAGAAGCCGACCCCGATGGAGAAGATAGAATAATGGTAAGGATACCCATAATACATAAAGATGATGAAGGAGCTTGGTGCAGGATTAGTTCATTAGATGCAGGAAATGAAAGAGGCTTTTTTTTTAGGCCCGAAATAAATGATGAAGTGATTGTAGGATTTATTAACAACGATCCCCGGCACGGCATTGTGTTGGGCATGTTAAACAGCAGTGCACTGCCGGCACCCATAACAGCTGCAGATGATAATCATGAAAAAGGCTATGTAAGCCGCAGCAAAATGAAAATGATTTTTAATGATGAAAAAAAATCAATCAATATCGAAACACCTGGTGGCCATAAAATTATTATTGATGAGGACCAGAAAAAAATTGAATTAGAAGATATGAATGGAAATAAAATATCGATGAGTGAAGATGGAATTATTATAGAGAGTATAAAGGATATTAAAATGAAAGCAAGTGGCGATGTAAAAATGGAAGGAACAAATATGAATGTAAAAGGAAGTGCTCAAACAAAAGTAGAAGGAGGTAGTGGTGCAGAAATTTCCAGCGGGGGTACCACCAATGTAAAAGGAAGTATGGTGAATTTAAATTAAAAATATAAAATTTTATTATGCCATTAGCAGCAAGAGTAGGCGACATGCACACTTGTCCGTTAGTAACCGGTACCGTGCCGCATGTGGGTGGCCCGGTAATACCTCCAGGTGCAGTAACCGTAATGATTGCAGGAATGCCGGCTGCAAAAGTGGGCGATATGCTTACCTGTACAGGTCCGCCCGATACCATAGCAGCAGGGTCGGCAACTGTAATGGTAGCAGGTGCTCCAGCAGCAAGGCAAGGCGATAGCACTGCACATGGCGGGGTAATTATTTTAGGTTGTCCAACAGTAATCATTAATTAATACAAAATGGCATTTGATCAATCAAATAATTTTTTGGGCAGGGGTTGGAGTTTTCCTCCCACTTTTAATAAGCAATTAAAAGAAGTGCTGCTTACAGAAAAAATAGAGGATATCGAAAAAAGCCTGCAACTACTTTTATCAACCAGTATTGGCGAACGCATCATGCAGCCACGTTATGGTTGCAATATGGACGACTTGATTTTTGAAAGTATGGATACTGCAACAAAAACTTTAATAATAGATCGGATCAAATCGGCCATTCTTTTTTTTGAGTCGAGGATCGTTGTAAAAAAAATAGCACTCAATACACAAAACGAATTGGAAGGAGAAATTTTGGTGGAAGTAGAGTATGAAATACCAGCTACCAATTCGAGATACAATTTTGTTTTTCCATTTTATAAAAAAGAAGGAACAGAACTTGGCTTTTTAACCGGGCTTTAATCATCAGTATTTACCATGGCAAAATGTAGCGATAAAAAAAATCCATTGCAAAGGTCGGGTAGCTCTCAGGCCGATAGGTTGCTGCCTGCAATGCAAAATGGATATGTACTGGTTGATGAAAAAAAGTTTGCAGATTGGATTGTGTTTGCAAAAGAGTATGCTGCCTACCTGCATTTTTACGAATTAAATAATGAGCAAAGTGGCGATTGGGTGCCGTTTTTCGAAAATGATGTTTCTGCCGTTTTGGGCACCATTGCCATTCAGGACGTAGCTGCCTATAAACAAAAAATTAAATCGCTTTTTGATTTTTTAAAAAACGACAGCCATGTTGTTGAGTTAAATAAAGCCAGTATTGTGTTGAACGAAATGTTTGCTGGCATCCTTGTTTTTTGTGCAGCATTGGATGAATTTTATCGGTTATTACCGGCAGATATTTCCATGAAAACAAGTATCGAAAATCAAATAAAAACTTTTTTGGCGCCAGCATTATCAAGGTTATTACGATACTATAAAGCTGCAGAAGAACTTGGTTATTTACAAACTGCTGAGTTTAAAAATTGGAGCATACTTGGCCGCAAAGTAAAAGATGCAAAAGAAGTAATTGAAAAAATTGGGCTCAGTAAATTATGGTGGAAATCTGGCCCGGCAATTGAAACATGGAACGAATTTTACAATGCCATTTCTAAGGATACAAGCATTTTTGGAAATAACAGTCTTGATTTATTTTTTAAAAACCTGTACCAACCAAATATTAATTATACCCAGGCTCAATGGTTGCAGTTTATGAAAATGAATCATGCAGCCAACCATAATTTGTTCAGTTCTATTTTCGATCAGTTTTTAATGGCCTTTAGCAAATTAGTAAATGATGCCGAAAAAAATCTTTTGCAAAGTTTAGAAAACCGTAATACCCATCCGGCTCATTATGCATTATTCCTTACATTTTTGCGCTTGTTTCGATTAGCCCAAAATGATATCAACAGTATTACAAAAAGGCATCTCGATTTTTATTATAAACAAGTATTGCAATTAAAGCAACGGGCTGCCATACCCAATAATGCCCACATTATTGCCGAGCTGGCAAAGCCGGTATCAGGCCATATTTTACAAAACAACAGTTTGTTTAAAGCAGGAAAAGATAGTGAGGAAAAGGATTTGCATTATACCCTTCAACATGAAACTACATTTAATAAGGCATTGGTAAAAAGCCTGCGTTCGGTGTATATAGGAAAGGCAGCAGATGATTATCCCATAAATATTATTAACAACGGTCGCATGTTTGCAGCGCCAATGATTAATTCGGATGATGGGATCGGCGAAGCACTTACAGCTGCTAACAAGGAATGGCATCCAATTGCCAACAAACAATTTAATGAGGGCAAATTGGTTGCATTAAAAATGCCCCCTGCTCAAATAGGGTTTGCTGTTGCCAGCCATTATTTGTTTTTACAAGAAGGGCTCCGTTTTATAAAATTAAAATTGTCAACAAGTAATAATTTGTTACTCGATAATCTAACTTCAAAAAATAAGCGGTACGAAGTTTTTGTAACAACTAAAAAAGGTTGGTACCAGCCATCGTCAGGGTTATTTGTTGATCATACTGCCAAATTAAAAAACAACGAGTCCTGTGCCGAATTTTCATTTAGTATGGGCGGCGGCGAACCGGCCATTTCTAATTATGATGCAACAGTGCATGGTGGTACATTAAAAGTAAATGTGCCTGTTGTAAAAGTGATATTAGTACAATTAGAAAACCTTCCTTTTGAATTTGAAAAACTGAAAAATATTACTGTTTCAAAATTAGAGTTGGATGTAACAGTAGGGAGTAGCTCAGCTTATAATACGGATGGTTTAAAAATGTTGAATGTAAGTACCGACGGAGGAAAAATTGATCCATCAAAACCCTTTCAACCTTTTGGCGGACAACCCAAAAAAGATGCGTCGTTTACAATTGGCAACAAAGAATTGTTTACAAAAAAAAATGTGGGCCTTTGGTTAAATATGGAGTGGGCCGATTTACCAACACTCAATAATATAAAATATGATAGCCCGGCAACTGCTCCAAAATCTGATGTGCCTGACCTTTCAGCCCGTGTTTTAAAAAATGGCAATTGGAGTATTTTTGATGATACAGATACTGTAATACCAGATATAGAAACGATACCGGCATTTACTACAGATTCAAAATTTCAATCAAAGCAAATAAATATCCCCGCCACCGCCACGCTGCCTTTTAATGAATCCTATCCCGACCTTAATACAGAATCAAAAAACGGGTTTTTGCAAGTGGGTTTAAAATCTGATTTTGGGTACAAAAATTATTTAGCCGATCTCACCCTGCATCTTATTAATAATTCAAAACCCGGTGTAACGGCCACATTGTTTCCAGGAGTAGAGCCCTATTTCCCTTTATTAAAATCGCTTTTTATTAGTTACGAGGCCAACAGTGATATAATAGATTTAACCTCCAACAATAAAAATAATTTTCAAAATAAAGCTGCCAATTTTTTTCACTTGTATCCTTTTGGAGATACAGAGCAACATGCATTTTTAAACCATAAAAGTGATCAGTATTTACTGCCTCAATTTGCTCATAAAAAAAATGGAACGAGCATACCACATGAAGGAGAATTTTATATCGGGTTTAAAAATTTAGAATCAAATCAATCCGTAAATGTTTTGTTTCAGGTATTAGATGGATCGGCTAATCCCACCATCAGTAAGTCTGTAGAGCATATCCGTTGGAGTTACCTGAGTAGTAATGAGTGGAAAGATTTTACACAGCAACAGTTTAGTGATGCTACCATGCAGTTAATACAATCAGGCATTATCAGTTTTATTATTCCAGAAGATGCAACTATTGAAAATACGATGTTGCCGGCGGGATATTTATGGCTAAGGGCTGCCGTTTCGGAATATTCAGATGCAATTTGTAAATTAATTTCTGTTGAGGCACAGGCTGCTTTTGTTTCATTTGCCGATAATAATAATGCCAGCAATTTTTTAAACAATGCCTTGCCCGCAGGCAGTATCAATAAACTTAAGGAACCCCAATCGGCCATAAAAAAAATCAATCAACCCTATGCTTCATTTGGCGGCAGAACATCCGAAACTGCCGAAGCTTTTTATGTTCGGGTAAGTGAGCGCCTTAGGCACAAAGCCCGTGCTATTACCATCTGGGATTACGAAAAACTTATTTTGGAAGCATTTCCTCAAATACATAAAGTAAAATGTTTAAACCATACATTAAGTGTAAATGCGGATTATAACGAAGTAATGCCGGGGCATGTAACCATTATTAGTGTGCCCGATTTAAGACAGCGCAATGATATTAATCCTTTAAAACCATTTACCAGCCAGCGGATATTAAAAGCCATCCAAATTTATTTAAGTAAAAAAATATCCTGCCATGTTAAGTTACATGTAGTAAATCCTTTTTTCGAAGAAGTGAAATTATCCTTCAGGTTGCAACTTGTAAAAGGCTTCGATGATTTTACACTTTACTCTAATAAACTCAAGAATGAGATCACTTCCTTTCTTTCGCCATGGGCTTATGGTGCCGGTGAAATAAATTTTGGTGGAAAATTATACAAGTCCGTTCTTATAAATTTTATTGAAGAAAGGCCCTATGTAGATTTTATTACCGACGTTAGGATGGCACATTTTAGTGCAGCAAATATTCCATTAGCTATAGATGCTGATGAAATTATTGCATCAACAGCAAGGAGTATTTTGGTTTCAAAACCAGCATCCAATCATGAAATATTATCAGCGCTGCCAAGTTCATTTCAGTCTGCTAATACCGCAGTGGAATGCATTGCAACAAGTGCCAGTCATCAACAAAACAACCCTACTCATTAATTGATGGAACCCATTAGTACCATACAAAAAAAACAAGTACTTACTGCCGCCAGCAATTACGAATTGTTGCGTAAAAAAGGGCTGGAGTACATTGAAGAGTTAGGAAGTAATATTTGGACGGATTATAACTTGCACGACCCCGGCATTACAATTTTAGAATTACTTTGTTATGCCATTACCGACCTTGGTTACAGAAGTAATATAAACATAATCGACCTGCTGACCGATCCCGTATCAAACCTACCACAACAAGATTACAGCGAACAGGCATTTTTTACCGCAAGAGACATTCTTACCGTAAACCCATGGACCACGGCTGATTTTAGAAAACTACTGATTGATTTAGAAGGCGTAAAAAATGCCTGGTTAAAATGTAAAGACTGCCCTTGCGATGGACTACAACTTTTTGTAAAATGTGCCGAAAGTAAATTACAATATCAAAATGGCAAGGGCACCCAACCCATCGTCATCAAAGGCTTTTACGATGTAATGATTGAGTTTGATAATGAAGAAGGCACCGGCGATTTAAACAGTGGTAAAGTAAAATATAATTTTAGTTTTCCGGTGGCTACCGGGTTTTCTACAGCCATGATAGAAATGCGGTTACCCTCCTGGCAACAATTGGAAGATCAGGCCGCAATGTTCAAAGATTTTATGCATCCCGATTCTGAAGTGATAGCCGTACAGTTGGATAAAATTTCGGGTAATAAAAAAGATGATGCCAACATACCAGATGCCGATTTGGCAAGGCTTTTAAGAAAACCAGTTTTTGCAAATTCCATCCTGGTAGAGTTTAGAGTAAACACAGAACCTCCTTCCGAAAAGCATATTTTTTTTACGGATACCGCATTTACAATTTGGTTTAAATCGGATGAAGACCGAAAGCAGATTCAATTAAGTCATATCAAACAAGCCATTGAAGATGCAACAGCATCTGGCATTTTTGGAAAATATTTATCATTAATTCACCGGGCTAATTTGCTGATGCAACAGGCAAAAAATACATTGCACAATCATCGTAATCTTTGCGAAGACTATTGCAGTATAAAAGCCATAGCTGTGCAGGATATTGGAATTTGTGCCGATATAGAAGTGGAGCCCTCTGCAGATATCGAAGCAATATTGGCAACAGTTTATTATAGGATTGATCAATATTTTAGTCCCGATATAAAATTTTATTCGCTGCAGGAACTGATGGAAAAAGGAGTGCCTGTTGATGAAATATTTGAAGGCCCTGCTCTTGAAAATGGATTTATTGATAACGATCAGTTAGCCGCAACAAACCTTAAAGAATTTATTTACAGCTCCGATATTATAAACCTGCTGATGGATATAGATATAGCAGGCATAAAAACAATCAAAAGTTTTACCCTTACCAATTTTGATACGGATGGAAACTTGATAGCAAGCAACGAGTGGTATATCAATGTAAATTACAATCAACAACCAAGGTTGTATTTGGAGGCAAGTAAGATTTTAGTGTATAAAAACGGGCTGCCATTTTTGCCAGATAAATTTGAATTAAGCGATACCCTACAGGTTATAAAAGGGCAAAACACGCAACCCAAATTTTCGGTTATCGAAAATAATTTACCAGTTCCCAACGGCAAGCATTTTAATTTAAATGAGTATTACCCCATTCAATATTCGTTACCGCTTACTTATGGCGTTGGATACGATGGATTGCCCGATACGGCTTCGTTACAGCGAAAAGCACAGGCCAAACAATTAAAAGCATATCTGTTGTTTTATGAGCAATTGCTTATGAATTATCTCAGCCAGTTAACACATGTAAAAGATTTGTTTTCGCTAAATACTGCAATTGATAAAACCTATTTCAGCACTTTATTAAACAATGAAATTATAAAAGGATCCGGCGATTTATTTAATGGGATAACCGAAGCAGACTTGCAAAATATAGTTGAATCGAAGTCCGTTTTTTTAGATCGGCGTAACCGGTTTCTCAATCAACTCTTATCCCGATTTGCCGAAAATTTTAATGACTATGCGTTGATGCTGTATTCCTACAGCGATAATATTTTAGTGGCCCAGGATAAATTAATAAATGACAAAATTAATTTTTTAAAAGACTTTCCTTTTATGAGTGCCAATCGGGCAAGGGCCATCCATTATAAAGACACTTTAAAAGTATGTAGTAATGAAAATATCGCTGGTCTTCAACTTCGTATAAAACGCTTGCTGGGTATGGATATAAGTGAAAAGGTTTTTGTTATAGAACACCTGCTCCTACGCCCAAGAACGGCTTGGAAATATTTTGAATTGTATGAAGAACTGGATGTTGATAATAAATTGTTTGAAAGAAGGTGGCGCTTAAAAGGCGGCAAACAAATTTACCTCAGCAGCAGTACTCGTTATTATGACCAGCACTTGGCAGTGACCGAACAAAAAGCCCGGCTCGAAATTGCAGCAGTGATGAATTTTATTTTAGATATTAATCATTACCAAATTAAAAAAGAAAAAAAATGGTTTATCAATTTGTTGGATGAAACCGGTGAAGTAATTGCATACCGGCAACAACATTTTGCAACACAGGCGCTGGCAGAAAAAGCTCGGGATGGAATTATAGAATTTGCAAAAAACAATTTATTGACAGACACCCTGCTTCCAATTTGTACTTCGGGCAATTGTGCCGATGCCTGTGGGGATGAAGACCCTTATTCATTTCGAGTTACGGTAGTGTTGAGTGGAGAAACTGGTATTGCAAACAGTGGGATTGAATTTCGCCGCTTTGCAGAGCAAACCATCCGTACCGAATTACCAGCTCATCTGGCAGTAAAAATATGTTGGGTATCTAACTTGCAATTAGCATTGTTCGAAACCGCTTACTGTAACTGGCTTACGGAACTGTCAAAAGATGAAATAGATGAGGCCGTATTACACGAATTATTAGAATTGCTTCTTGAAATTTTCATCGATTTAAAAAATGTTTACCCTGATGCAAAACTGCATGATTGCGTAGATGGAGATGACAGTAACAGGGTGTTTTTGGATAATATAATTATTTAATGATTTCTGCCCGGCAAAGCAGAAAGCAAAATTTATTAAAATGATACCGTCACAAACTGAGTTTCCAAAATTTGTTCCCGATCAGTTACTCACATCGGGCGACTTGAATCATCTGTTTGATTACCTAGATGAACAAAACCGAATAACCCGAACCAATCTTGTGGGTATTGGTATTGTTTGTGGATTACACTTATCGGTTAATGATTTAAAAACCGAGCTGACCATTGGCCGGGGTTGTGGCATTACTTCGGAGGGTTATCTGGTGGCTGTAGAAGAAAATAAATACATCCGGTATAAAAAATATGATGTTGATACTGCAAGGGCTTACGATCGTTTTTACAAATTAAATGGTAGTGGAAAAAAAGTAAAAATGGATGTTTGGGAATTAAGAAAAACTGCCACAGAAGATGCCCCCGATTTAATCAGCAATAATTTTTTAAATGGAAAAGTAATATTGCTTTTTGTAGAGTTAAAAGAAAATCAAAATAAAAATTGTGATCCCAATTCATGCGATGATAAAGGTATAAATGTAGCAGTGTCTTTTTTGCCCATGGCAGTTTCACGGGCCGATGCAGAATTGCTGATGGGGAGTGCTGCTACAGGTTTGGGGGTAAATACATTTACCAGTTTACCCGAAATAAGAATGACTAAATGGGATGTGCCCAATAGTAATCCAGTAACATCAAAGGATATTTACAATGCTTATTTAAAGTTGTTGAGTAAACAGTTTTTGGATGAGGTAGAAATAAAACTTACAAATATTTACAGCAGATTTGGCGATATAGTGGCGCCGGATTTTGCATTAAATCCTTTTCATAATCTGGTAACAAAATATAAATACCTGTACGATGGTACGATCGGTGTAAATCAAGTTCTGTTTCTGCAATATCAATTCGATTTGTTCAGCGATGTATTACAGGCTTACCAGGAATTTAGGAAAATAGGGGTTGCATTTTTAAGCAGTTGTTGCCCCGATAGTAAATTGTTTCCACGTCATTTATTATTAGGCGAAGCCTTGCCTGCAGCAAGTTTTGGGCTGTTGCCTTACCGGCATTATTTTATTTATTCGCCTTTGTATGTACAAAAAAATATAGTGGCCGAATTGCAAATGTTATTTAAACGAATTGCCGTTATGTTGGGCCAGTTTTATTTACCCAGCATACAAATAGATGACAAGCAAAATGATACATTCATTCGCATTACTCCAAGCTTGTTGAATGAGGAACTACTATCAAAAAAATCAATTCCCTATTATTATCATGTTAGTGCTGGCAGCCATCCCTTATTAAATCATTGGAGTTATCAACGAACCCTTTTAAATGATGCTCACAGGCAATTGAGTTATTATGGAAAATCCTATAATTCTTCGGATGATTTTGTACGGGTGCCATTAAATTTTGATTTAGAGCCTTATTATTTTTTACGAATTGAAGGGATCATCGGAAAGGCGTATCAGCATGTTTTACGGCAATTGAAATTGCAGATAAAAAAGTATCGCTTGCCAATACAGGTTATTGCATTGCGTACCGGAGCAGTAGATCCAAGGGCAATTTTAGCCAAAAAACAAGATTGCAATTTAAAGGATCTTGAACTAGTTTATGATGTGGCTAGGCGGGAGTGGGAAGCCATAAATGGCCAAACAATCGAATGGCTGGATGATAACCGCAGAAAGGCAACAATTTTGGTTG
>JANPAP010000184.1:0-3763 GCA_031429975.1 Chitinophagaceae bacterium | reverse complement strand
ACAGAAACCCCACCTCTGTATAATTGATATTGACAGCCCGATTGTGACCCAGATAAACCAACTGGCACTCCTGATCCTGAGCTGCAATCATTTCCCCCACCAGTAACTGTGTATACCGGCGAAGTGGCAAAGGTATAAGTAGCAGCACTTGTACCCGCCCCTGCTGTATTTGATACGATTACATTTCCAGTTGTACCAATACCTGTAGTTGCAACTATTTGTGTTGTTGTACTACTCGTAATGGCTGAAACAGCTGTGCCACCAATCGTTACATCGGCAGCAGTAACTCCTGTAAAATTAGTTCCATTTATAGTAATTGAAACACCCGGACATCCACTTGTTGATCCTAAAGAAGTAATTGTAGGTATTGCTTGAATAGTGGTGGTTCGGTTGGTAGTTCCAGATCCACAAGATGAAGTATTCCAATAAACATACAAATCTCCACTCCCTGGCGCAGTTACAATTACGGAACCAACTCCCCAACCAACTAGGGTTCCACTGCTTAAACGAACAGTAATAATATCCGTTGGGGCATTAATACTTATTTTATAACTACTGCCACTTACAATATTATTTATTCTAGAATATTCGCCTTCATTTATTGTTGTAGATATGGTGGTTAATGCTCCCGTTCCTGCAGTAACAGCACTCGATGGATTTCTGCTTCCACCTGCAGCACATTGAGATTTTGCTACTTGAATAAAACTGCTTTGAATTATTATTAATAGCAAAAAAACAAATTGAAATTTATTGAACTTTGCAATAAAATTTGCAATAGTTTTTCCTTTTCCAGGTATTAATTTTACCTTAAATCTTTCCTTAGGTTGGATTACATTATTCATAAAACGGATATTGTATTATGAATAAACGACTTTGTAAAATTATTATTATGCCTTAGTAGAATTTTAATTGAAATTTAAGCATATCCAACGTACATTATTGTAGTAATAACTTTAGAATGAATGCATTTATAGACACTTACAGCAGACCTATCAATAATTCAAATTAATTTGTAGAATTGGTTTTAATTTTAATTATGGAAGTACAAATTCATCCAAGCTGGAAAGAAGTTTTAAAAAATGAGTTTACAAAGCCTTATTTTTTAGAAATTGTTACTACCCTGAAAATGGAAAAAATAAAGGGTGCTACTATTTATCCACCAGGTCCATTAATATTTAATGCTTTTAATCAAACCCCATTTGATAAAGTAAGGGTGGTAATTTTAGGGCAAGATCCATATCATAATCCGGGTCAGGCTCATGGATTAAGTTTTTCAGTACCCAATGGTATAAAACCGCCCCCCTCATTAATCAATATATTTAAAGAAATTAATCAAAGCCTGGATATACCCATGCCAAAAGAATATGGCAATCTTACCAAATGGGCCGAGCAGGGGGTTTTGCTATTAAATGCTATCCTAACTGTAAAAGCTAATGAACCCGCCAGTCATGCTAAAATTGGATGGATGGAATTTACAGATGTTGTTATCAAAAAATTATCTTTAGAAAAAAAAGGGCTGGTGTTTTTATTGTGGGGTAAATTTGCCCAAAGCAAACAAGAACTTATTGACGAAACAAAACATTTTGTATTAAAAGCAGCTCACCCATCTCCTTTAAGTGCACACAGAGGTTTTTTAGGATGCCAACATTTTTTTAAAACCAATGAAATCCTTATAAAGCAAGGCAGTGCTGCTATTGAATGGAAATTATTAAGCCCATAATTTAAAACCACTAACATTTATAAATGGAAAATCCAATCAATAAAAAACCAACATTTACGCCTCCCTACGGAATTTTCGGAAATATTTTTGGAAGAATTTGGGCGCTTTGGGGCATCATCAGTTTTATCAGTACCTTTTTAATTATTTTTTTACCATCGATGCTTTCTTATCTTTTTCCACAAAAAAAAGGACAGGATTATTTTATCGGAGTATCGAAAATATGGATAAGTATTTGGTTAAGAATAATTGGCTGTCCGTTAAAAGTTTATGGACTTGAAAATTTTAAGCCTGGCGAAACTTATGTAATCGTTTATAACCACAATGCTTTATTGGATGCACCTTTATCGGCTCCCTTTGTACCCGGTGGAAATAAAACAATTGCAAAATCCTCATTTGCCAAAGTACCGATTTTTGGACAGTTTTATAAAAGAGGTGCTGTATTAGTGGATAGAAAAAGTGATGCCAGCCGCAGAAGTAGTTTTGAAAAAATGTTAACCGTTTTAAAGCAAGGAATGCATATGTGCATTTATCCGGAAGGCACCAGAAACCGTAGCAGTGCCGCTTTTAAACCATTTTACGAAGGTGCTTTTAAATTGGCGGTTGAAGCAAAAAAAGATATTATACCTTGTATTTTGTTAGGAACCAACCGAGCAATGCCGATCGAAAAAACATTTTACCTGTTTCCAACAAAACTTCGAATGATTTTTTTGCCGCCGGTTTCATCGGCTGGTATCAAATCAAAAGAATTAAAAGACAACGTTTTTAATATCATGTTAGCTGCCTATTTAAAAGAAAATAAACAAGTTTAAAACATATAAATATTTGAATATTTAAGTATTAATTTTAATCATGTACATTTGACACTTTAAATGATTGAAATAATACAATTCAATTGCTCAAATAACTGAACAAATTTTAAGAATTAACGCTATTCATTAGATATGAGTAAAAAAGTTACAAAAATAGGTGTACTTACTTCTGGAGGCGATGCTCCAGGAATGAATGCATGTGTACGTGCCGTGGTTCGTACAGGAATTTACTATGGCCTGGAAGTTTATGGAATCATGCGTGGCTATACCGGCATGGTAGAAAATGACATTTTTAAAATGGAAAGCCGCAGTGTTGCCAATATCATTCAAAGAGGGGGAACTGTTTTAAAAACTTCTCGGTGCAAAGAATTTTTTACGCCGGAAGGAAGAAAACAAGCGTACGAAAATTTAAAAAAACATGATATTGATGGTTTGGTAATTATTGGTGGCGATGGTAGTTTTAGAGGTGCTCAAATATTCAGCAACGAATATGATATTCCCTGTATTGGATTACCCGGAACGATTGATAAAGATATTGCCGGAACTGATTTTACCATTGGTTTTGATACTGCAGTAAATACTGCCGTTGAAGCAATTGATAAAATAAGAGATACCGCAGATGCACACGACCGTTTATTTATTATTGAAGTAATGGGTAGAGATGCCGGATATATTGCTTTACACAGTGGCATTGCAACGGGTGCTGAAAACATTTTGATACCGGAACGCAAAACAGATATTGAAGAAATCATTCATCAATTAGCTGAAAAAGAAAGAAGACATAAACTGGTTAATTTAATTGTTGTTGCTGAAGGCGACGAATATGGCGGAGCTACAGAAGTATCTAAAATTATTAAAGAACGCCTGCCTTTGCTGGAAGTAAGGGTTTGTATTTTGGGGCATATTCAAAGAGGTGGCTCACCAAGTTGCATCGACCGGTTAATTGCAAGCCGCATGGGTTATGCTGCAGTTGAATGCCTGATAGAAGAGCGGTTTAATGTATTTGTAGGAATTGTAAACAACCGGATGAATTACACGCCATTAAATGAAGCAGTAAAAAAGAAACAACGCATAAGTGAAGAGTGGCTAAAAATTGTAAAGATTTTGGCCAGCTAATTATCAGTAATTATTTTTTATTACTGCATTTTAAATTATTTATTTATTAAAAACATTAAGGACTAACAAGTCAATTTTGGAATATCAAAAAACATGAGTAAACATATTAATAAATACC
>JANPAP010000183.1:0-2112 GCA_031429975.1 Chitinophagaceae bacterium | reverse complement strand
TGGCAGCGGCTCAGCAAGGCGCTGTTTACTTCAAAGGATGGATTTTCGGTAGTGGCGCCAATTAAAGTAATGATGCCTTTTTCAACAGCACCCAACAATGCATCCTGCTGGCCTTTATTAAAACGATGAATTTCATCAATAAATAAAATTACCTGTTGCTGATTTTCCTGTTGCAGTTTTGCAGCTTCTATCACTTCCCTAACATCTTTTACGCCACTGCTGATTGCGCTTAAAGTATAAAATGAAACCTGTAAAGTTTGTGCAATAATATTGGCGATGGTTGTTTTACCCGTACCGGGTGGCCCCCATAAAATCATACTGGGAATTTTTCCCTGTTCAATGGCCGTTCTTAAAATACTGCCACTGCCGGTTAAATGTTGCTGACCTACCAATTCGTTTAAAGAGACAGGCCGCAATCTTTCTGCTAAAGGGATGCTGTTATTCACAGCTACAAATTACGTAAATAATGTTTTTACTATGGGGCAGATGATTAAAAACTATTGTTTACCGATTGAAAAAACATGCTCATATTTTTTTAAATACCGGAAACTCATATAAACATGTAACATTAAAACTGCTGCAAAAACCATCAACACATACGAAAGGGTTTCAATCATATTTAATACCATTCCCGTTGTGATGTGTTGCTGCTGCATCATTTCGGAAGCCACCATTTGATCGGCAATTAATTTTATATCCGCTTTTTTAGAAGCCAGCAAACTGATTGAATTAATAAACATCATGCTTCCCAAAAAAATACAAACATAGCCGTTCACTTTTATCCAGTCTTTTAAGGAGGCTTTGCAAGGTTGCATTTTGGTAATGCCTTTTTGCAAAAAAATCATGCTGGAAACGGTATAAATAACAAAACAAGCCATAATAAAAACCGGCAATAATATTGCAGGATTTGCAAGTGATACCAGCAAAGCTACCAGGGTTGAAAACCCAAATAATACTGCAAATGGTAACAGCACAATGCTGAGTATTTTATAAAGGGTAAGCTGTTTCATAATTATGTATAAACTATTTTATTTCAAATCGAGTTTTATTTGTAGCTCTTCAAATTGCTTGGCATCAATAGTACTTGGCGCATCCAACATTACATCACGGCCACTGTTATTTTTTGGGAAAGCAATAAAATCACGGATGCTTTCGCTGCCACCCAATATGGCACAGAGGCGGTCGAAACCAAATGCCAGTCCACCGTGTGGCGGAGCGCCATATTCAAAAGCGCCTAATAAAAATCCAAATTTATGTTGTTGCTCTTCCTCATCCATACCCAGTGCAGCAAACATTTTTTCCTGCAACGGTCTTTGAAAAATACGGATGCTGCCACCACCAATTTCATTTCCGTTCAACACCATATCATAGGCATTGGCTTTAATAGTTGCATACGGATGCTCCAGGTATTTTGCGGCATCTTCAATAACCGGATTATTGTTGATCATGATATCGATATGATCGGGCTTGGGCGAAGTAAATGGATGATGTCTTGCCACCCAACGGTTATCATCTTCAGCATATTCAAACAATGGAAAATCCATTACCCACAATAATTTAAATGCTGTGTTTTTACGCATACCCAATTTTTCGGCCATAAACATCCTCAAATCACTGGTTGCTTTTCTGGTTTTTTCTTCGGCACCTGCCAATATCAAAACCAAATCACCGGGCTTCGCATTAGCTGCATCGGCAATGGCTTTTAATTTTTCGGGATTGTAAAATTTATCCACCGAACTTTTATAAGTTCCATCAGCATTGCATTTAATAAATACCAATCCCTTCATGCCAATCTGCGGACGCTTTACCCAATCGGTCAATTCATCGGTTTGCTTACGGGTATATTCGCTGCAACCCGGTATGGCTATGGCCAGTACGGTTTCTGCATCATCAAATACGCCAAAAGAGACCCCCTCAATCAATGCCGCTTGTGCAGATTTTGTTGGAAATGCATGTTGCGGAAATTTAAGGTTGGCAATTTTTATTTCGAAGCGGATATCTGGTTTATCGTTACCATAATTCCACATCGCCTCTTCCCAGGTCATGCGTTCTACCACATCGGTGTAATCGATATTTTTTACATCTTTAAAAATACGTTTTACCAATCCTTCA
>JANPAP010000182.1:0-8648 GCA_031429975.1 Chitinophagaceae bacterium | reverse complement strand
CACATTTTTCATCCAGGCTTTATCAATAATTGAATTGCTACCATTTGTTTGCACCTGTTCGTACTCTTTAACTTTATTAAAGTAGCTCTTCAATTCGGTTCCATTAATTACCGAAATTCTTCCAATTGGAATTAATGGAATATTAGTATTGGGTTCGCAGGCCAGTAATACATCCGAAGCAGGCCAGCCAAATGTTGGCACCAGATCTAACTGATTAACCAGTGGATCGTTTTCATTTTGCTTATACTCGATAGAAGTAATTCCTCTGCCAATTAATAAAACATATTGTGGCTTTGGATTAAACTGGCGGTATGCAAAACGGATAAAATCACGGATAGATGATGGATGCAGTTTGATACCAAATGCAAACTGATCCGTAAGTTCATCAATTGAAATAATTTTTGTTTTAAAACCACGGCCAGCTGCAGATGCCCGGTATTGACTGTATTGATCTACATAATTATTTCCGTTGCCATCATTAAATAAAACCGGATTGGTAATAATCAAATAATTTCCCTGATTGGCTGGCGAATTATAATCAATAAATGTTTTTGAATTGGCACTATTGATAGTGGTAATATTTGCAGCTTCCTGACTTACTAAAATAAATTTACGGGATACATCTGTTGATGCCGGTAATGCAAATCGAACTTTACCTGCAACACTTATATCGCCCTCATATCTTTTACCATCATTCATACTGTAGAGTACCGGAGCAACAGTGCCATTATTAAAATTATCGATCACTAAATAATTTCCCTGAGCCGATGCTTTTAATTCAAAATAAAAACTCCTTTCTCCATTAAAATTAAATTTTGAAGGATAGGTTACGGCAACATTTGCAATCACTACCCTGTCATTGATATTACCCGAAGTTCCATTCATGGCAACTTGTAAATAATCGGGGCTTTGCAAAAGCGTTAACGGTAAATTATCAATTTGCTTTTTAACCGTATCAAAATAATTCATTGGGGTACTGAGCACCACATTATTAAAAAACTTTACCCTAAGGTTACGGATATTTAATGCATTTCCAAATGCTGCAATATTTAAGGATACACTATTTGCAGGGCCTGCAGTGTATACATTCATATTGGTAAAATTTTTGAATAAATCAAAGCCCGGAGCAGCATCATAGCTCGTCCATCCTTCGCCAATATCATAACTGGAAGAATATACATATTCCCCCACCAGCACAGCATATCCACGGTTGTACTGGTTACGGTAAGGCGATGAAATTTTACGATAGAAAAAATCATCGGCAGCCAATGTATTTCCTGCAATATTATTTACTGTATTGGTAAATCTTAAATTTCCGGGGTTAGGATTTACGGTCAAAAAATAAGTTGCCGTATCGGTATGCAAACTAAAACTATCGCAAAGTTGATAACCCGGTTTAATATATAATTTGGTATCAGGCACCCCATCATTCATCTTTCCCCAAAATTCGATATAATCGTTGGCAGCAAAAGGCCCCGAAGAAATGGAAGTATACAATCTTACTTCTTCTCCATTGCGCCACAATTGAAAATATTCGGCAGGCGTATTATTTAATCCCAACGAAACCAATAAGGTTTGGTTGATGCGGCACAAACCCGATTTACCCACTTTAAATTTAAAATAGGTTTTGTTATAGTCTATCCAACTGTTATTAAGTTGTGCTTTTGCAAAACCTGCAGTGAATAAAAAAAGGATAAAAAATATTTTTCTCATTGTAAGATGTTGAAGAATTTTTAAAACTTAATTTTCTTTTTTAACCAGATTTAATCTCAATGAAAATACATGCGTATAAAGTGGATTGGATTGATTGGCCAAATTTGAATACGCATAATCAATAGTTACATTTTTAATTTTTACGCCGGCACCTAAACTGGGTTGATAAATCCAGACTTTTTTTAGATTTAATGTATCACCATCCGATAAGGCTTTTTGAAAATTGGTAACGCCTGCCCTAACATAAAAAACATCGCTGATATTTGCTTCCATACCAATACTTGGATCGGCACTCACCGCACTACTACTTAATACCGTATTGCGTTTGCCATCAAAAGTTAAATTAAGATTTGCTTCGGCCAGTAATTTAAACGATTCACTTATTTGAAAATTATACCCACCACCAATTACCAAACGAGGCGCTGTTAACTCTGTTGATTTTACAGGAATATCATTTTTTGTGAGGTATAAAATTTCTTTTTCTTTTTCGGTAAACTTAAACGACCAAGCATTAAATGTGGTGGTAATATCCCGGGCAACAATTCCAAACTGCCAGTTATCGCTGTGCATTTGCACACCTGCATCAAAACCAAATCCCCAGGCACTGGCAAATTTGCCAACCGTACGGCGAATGACTTTTGCATTCACGCCAAAGCTCCAGCGTTGATCTTCGCTCTCTTTAAAAGTTTGTGCATACGACATCATCAAAGCATAATCGGCCGAAGAAAAAGATTGAATATTATTATAATTGATGCTGCCATCTGGTTCAACCAAAAACAAGGTATTGGGAATATCATCAACCGCAAACCTCAATAACGAAACACCCAACGTACGGCTGTTATCCTGAATGGGTATGGCAACGGATGCAAAATCAAACTTTCCAATACCGGCAAAATATTCGGCATGCATAATATTTATTGAAGGATGATCCTTTACCCCTGCTAAACCTGCAGGATTCCAGTAACCAGCAGTGCCATCATCTACCGAAGCAATTTGTGCACTTCCCATTGCAAGCCCTCTGGCTCCGGCACCAATGTTTAAAAATTCATTCGAATACTTTCTAAATTGAGCGGAGGCTGCAATGGGGATTAACAGTATGCTCAATGCAAAAGCAGTTAGTTTGCTATTCATATTTTGTTTTCCTGGTTGTCTTTATAATTGGAATTGGATAACTCAACTTATAAAACGCTTTTTCCGCTGGTAAATTGCCACTGATTACCAATGGGAAAGCTAAATATTAATCACAAATTTAATGGTATTGCTGTAAAATGCTCCGAACTGTTTAATATATTAAACCAGGCATTTACCATTAGAGCCCTGTGAATTATAAAAGGCTGCTTCTATCAGTTTCAGTACGAAGATTTTAGCTTTTCGGTTGGGCATGGCTGAGAATTAAAATAAAACTCAGAAGAACTCCTCTCTTTTTCGAATATTGTAAGCACTTTTGCAAAAATAAATTGGCAGTCAATTATAAAAACAGAGATCAATCAGCATGACAAATTTAATAACAGAATTACAATGGCGGGGAATGATACAGGACATTATGCCCGGTACCGAAGAACAACTGAATAAAGAAATGACCACCGGCTATATTGGTTTTGATCCTACTGCTGACAGCCTGCATATTGGAAATCTAGTTCCCATTATTTTATTGATTCATTTACAAAAATGCGGACACAAACCCATTGCATTGGTAGGTGGTGCTACCGGTATGGTTGGCGACCCCAGTGGTAAAAGTGAAGAAAGGAATTTATTAAGTGAGGATATTTTAAACCACAATATTGCCTGCGTAAAAAAACAACTGGAAAAATATTTAGACTTTAACAGCACCCAACCTAATGCTGCGGAAATGGCCAACAATTACGATTGGTTTAAAAATTTTACATTCCTTGATTTTATCAGGGATGTGGGCAAACACATCACAGTAAATTACATGATGAGCAAGGACAGTGTTCGTAAAAGATTAGATGGAGAAACGGGCATGAGTTTTACAGAATTTACTTACCAATTGGTACAGGGATATGATTTTTATTATTTGAATAAAAACAAAAACTGCAAACTTCAAATGGGTGGCAGCGATCAGTGGGGAAATATTGTTACCGGAACCGAATTGATAAGGCGTAAAAGTAATGGCGAAGGTTTTGCTTTTACCTGCCCTCTTATTACAAAAGCCGATGGTGGCAAATTTGGCAAAAGCGAAAAAGGAAATGTTTGGCTCGATGCTAATAAAACATCTCCCTACCAGTTTTACCAGTTTTGGTTAAATGCCGCAGATGTTGATGCCGAGAAATACATAAAAATATTTACTTTTTTATCGAAGGATGAAATTGAAACCCTGTTAGATAGTCATCGTGGAAATGAGCACCAGCGCTTGTTACAGAAAAAACTGGCCGAGGAAGTAACCTGTTTGGTACACTGCCGGGCCGATTTTGAATTTGCAGTAAAAGCTTCTGAAATTTTATTTAATAACGATACCGCCGAGATTTTAAAACAACTGAACGAATCGCAATTACTGCAGGTTATGGATGGCGTACCAACCGTAAATATTGCAAAGTCGATATTGGATGAAGGAATAGATATTGTATCCCTTTTGGCTGATACCAATATATTTCCAAGCAAAGGCGAAGCAAGAAAAATGGTACAGGGTGGCGGCGTTAGCATCAATAAAATAAAAATAGATGCGGTTGAACATATTGTAAAATCAGCCGAGCTTTTAAACAATAAATATCTTTTATTGCAAAAAGGGAAAAAGAATTATTTTCTGCTGATAGCAGTATAAACAATACATATTTAAACCTAATTTTTATTTAATTACCGATTCATTTACAGTAAATAAACTAACAACCATTAGTATCATTCCCTTATTTTTGCAGCTCAATCTTAAAAATAATTACAATGAATTTTCAACTTTCTGAAGAACATTTAATGATCCAAAAAGCAGCCCGTGATTTTGCCAATAATGAGTGCTTGCCGGGTGTTATTGAAAGAGATGAATTGCAAAGATTTCCAAAAGAACAAATTGAAAAACTGGCTGATTTGGGTTTTATGGGCATGATGGTAAAACCGGAATATGGCGGTAGCGGCATGGATACCATCAGCTATGTATTGGCTATGGAAGAAATTAGTAAAGTAGATGCCAGTGTGAGTGTTTGTGTAAGTGTAAACAATAGTTTGGTTTGTTACGGATTAGAACAATATGGCAATGAAGAGCAAAAGAAAAAATATTTAACCCCCTTAGCGCAAGGAAAAAAAGACGGCGAATTATTTATCGGCGCCTTTTTATTAAGTGAGCCGGAAGCTGGTAGCGACGCCACTTCGCAAAGCACTACCGCCGAAGACAAGGGTGATTATTATTTATTAAATGGCACCAAAAATTGGATTACCAATGGCAACAGCGCCAGCGTATATATTGTAATTGCACAAACCGATGTAAGCAAAGGAAGCCATGGTATCAATGCTTTTATTGTTGAAAAAAACTGGCCGGGAGTTGTAGTGGGAGCTAAAGAAAATAAGTTAGGAATTCGTGGCAGCGATACGCATACCATTATGTTTACCGACGTAAAAGTTCCAAAGGAAAACCGTATAGGGGAAGATGGATTTGGATTTAAGTTTGCCATGAAAACACTGGCCGGCGGCCGTATCGGCATTGCATCGCAGGCTTTAGGAATTGCCAGTGGTGCTTACGAAAGATCACTTGCATACAGCAAAGAGCGTAAAGCATTTGGTAAAGAAATTATGCACCACCAGGCCATACAATTTAAATTGGCAGATATGGCTACAAAAATTGAATGTGCAAGATTACTTTGTTTTAAAGCTGCCTACGAAAAAGATCAGAAAATGGATTATACCCTCAGTGGCAGTATGGCAAAAGTTTTTGCCAGCGAAACCGCTATGTGGACCGCAACTGAAGCCGTTCAAATTCACGGTGGATACGGTTTTGTAAAAGAGTACCATGTTGAAAGAATGATGAGAGATGCAAAAATTACACAGATTTATGAAGGTACCAGCGAAGTACAACGCATTGTAATCAGCAGAAGCATACTCAAGTAAAAATTCAAAAATCAAAATTCAAAAGTGTAGTAAACTAAAGTTTGCTGCACTTTTTTTATGCCTATACTTCTTTGCTTACCTTAGCACTATTACAGAAATAAAATATGAGTATCAATATTGAAAAATACAAAGAGATCATTACAACATTAAAAGGGAAAGTCAGCTTGGTTGCCGTATCCAAAACAAAACCTATTGAAGATATACTGGCGCTCTATAATGAAGGCCAGCGTGACTTTGGCGAAAACTATGTGCAGGAGTTGGTAGATAAACAAGCCGCATTACCCAACGATATCCGATGGCATTTTATTGGTCACCTGCAAAGCAATAAAATAAAATACATTGCTCCCTTTGTTCATTTAATTCATGGCGTAGACAGTTTGAATTTATTGGCAGCAATTAACAAAGAAGCAAAAAAAAATAACTGGATCATTGATTGCCTCCTTCAGGTTCATATTGCAACAGAGGAAACAAAATTTGGATTTGATGAAAGCGAACTGGCCAATTTAAAAATAACTGAATTTGAAAATGTACATATAAAAGGCTTGATGGGCATGGCAAGTTTTTCAGAAAATATGGAACTGGTAAGCAGTGAATTTAATCAACTTAAAAACTTGTATGATAATCCATCAATCGGGAATTCGAACTTCTCAATTCTTTCAATGGGAATGAGTGGCGATTATACAATTGCCATTGATGAAGGCAGTAATATGGTACGTATCGGCAGCTTATTATTTGGCGAAAGAAACTATACTAAATAATGAGCTACGAAATCATCATACTCTGTTTAGCCGCACTGGCAGCAGGTTTTATCGACTCCATTGTTGGTGGTGGTGGCTTGGTACAAACACCTGCCACCTTAATTACATTGCCACAATATCCGGTTGCTACTTTATTGGGAACCACAAAAATCCCTTCCTTTACCGGCACATCAATGGCAGCATTTCAGTATGCTAAAAAAGTAAAATTGCAATGGCGCTTATTGGCCATCATGTGCAGTATTGCATTGCTGGCAGCATTTGCCGGATCAAAAACTGTTGCTGTTACCAGCAACGCTTTTATGAAACCGGTAATATTTTTTATGCTGATAATTGTGGCTGTTTATACTTTTACAAATAAAAATTTCGGTGTTGCAAAATCAAACCCAAACAAAAAGAAAAACGAATTATTATATGCCGCCTTATTTGCAGTATTGATTGGATTTTATGATGGATTCATTGGACCCGGAGCCGGAAGTTTTTTGGTGTTGTTTTTTATCAGCATACTGCATTTTGATTTTTTAAAAGCCAGTGCACATGCCAAGTTTGTAAACCTGGCTACCAATATGGGATCCATTATTTTCTTTGCCGGCAGTGGCCATATCCTTTTCCAGTTTGCCATTCCGATGGCAGTATGTAATCTTATCGGTTCGCATTTTGGATCAAGGCTCGCAATTTTAAAAGGCAATGCCTTTATAAGAATCTTTTTTTTGATAGTGATTGCAATTACAATTCTTCGATTTGGTTATGATATTTTTTTTAATCATCCTTAATTATAATTTGAAAAATGATTGTTGAAAAAAAAATCTTAACAAGGTTTTATTAAAGCTTCTTTTATCAATATGTAAATTGTCTCGTTCTTGCATCCTTTCAATATAATCAAATATCTTTACGATGTATTACAACAGCATGACAGCAAATTTTGAAGCCGAAAAAAATAAGAAAGCATTTACTTATACACTTATCATTTGTGGTACCCTGTTGTTATTGTTTTTCTTTATCACCTGGCCTATTTTAAAAGTGGCGCCACCAGCGGCATTAGACCTAATAGAAATTAATCTCGGAAATAATATTGAAGGTTTTGGCGATGAGCAACCACTGATAAAAGGCGAAATGTCGCCCGATCAGGCACAAGCCCAGCAACAAAAATCAACCCCTGCAGACAATGAACCAACACAGGATTTGCAGCCCGATGCAAATGCAGAAGCCGATGCTGCTGCAATTACAAAGCCCATAAAGGTTACTCCAAAAGCGATTGCAATTCCAAAAGAGACTGCGGTTAAACCCGTTAAAAATAATAACCCGGTTGTTACCAATACCCCTCCGGCACCGGCACCTAAAAAACCAAAGTTTACTTATAATGGTCCGGGCAATGGCAGTGGAAATGGTGCAACACAAGATAATGGATACCGCAACCAGGGCAATGTTCCAGGAGGAAAGGGTGATGCCGGCGACCCAACTGGAAAACCCGACAGTTATGGCAACGACCCCGGCGGAAGAAGCGGTGGCCCTAAAGTTTTTGGCAATCGAAAAATTGTAAAATATTATTCCTTTACCGGCGATCTTGCAAAAGCAACTATTTATGCAATTGTAAAAGTTTCCCCATCAGGAACAGGAACATTTATTGATTTCGCAAAAAACTCATCCACCCGTGCTCCTGCATATTCGAATGCAATTATTCAGTATTTAAAAAATGTACAGTTCGATAAAGCCGCTACCGAATCAACCGTTACGGTGCAGTTTAATTTCAATGTGAATTGAGTTGTAGGTTTTAAGTAATAAGTTTTAGGTTGTAGGTTGTAGGTTAACTACTAAAATTATTTTCTTATCTCATGACTTAAAACTTATTACCTAAAACTTATAACTCATTTAAACATTTTGTTTTTTATTGGGCAGATTCCTCGTTCCTCGGAATGACAAAAAACTTAAAACTTATTACTTAAAACTTATTACTCATAACTCTCAACTCTTAATTCTTAATTCCTTCCATCTTTATCTTTACCAAAATGAATTATCAGCAAACCATCGATTATTTGTTTGAGCAATTGCCTATGTTTAGCCGCATTGGGGCAGCAGCCTATAAAGAAAACCTGGACAATACCATTGCACTTTGCAATGCAATCGATAATC
>JANPAP010000181.1:0-1718 GCA_031429975.1 Chitinophagaceae bacterium | reverse complement strand
AGCACATGCCTACCGGTAGCGATTTTCCTGAGTTTGGTGGCGTAAAAGGAACCAACCATCGCAGCATGTTGCCAACAGGTGAGACGGCACAATTTATTTTAGCAGGCACAGATATAGAAGAAAGATTAAAAGTGCATCAGTATTTTTCTAACGAACATTTTTTTTACAAACAAAATATTTTGTGGCTCGAGTCGGTGAGAGAAGGCGAGCCAATTATGAGTGGCCGAATCATCTTGTCGCAAGAAATGGTGGACAAAATTTTATTAAATAAAGAATCTAGCCCAAGGTTTGGATTAGATTTTCCTGCAAAAAGAATTGTGACAGAAATGAATTGGGAAGATGCGGTACTAAGCCAACAAACGGCTCAGCAGGTAAATGATATTTCCATTTGGCTCAATCATCATCAACAATTATTTATGGATGAAAACCTGAAGCGAAAAGTTAAACCCGGTTACAGGGTTTTGTTTCATGGCCCTTCGGGCACGGGTAAAACTTTAACGGCCGCATTGCTCGGTAAGCAGTTTGGTAAAGAAGTTTATCGAATTGATTTGTCGCAGGTGGTATCAAAATATATTGGCGAAACTGAAAAAAATTTAGAATCCGTTTTTCGCAGGGCAGAAACTAAAAACTGGATTTTGTTTTTTGATGAAGCCGATGCCTTGTTTGGCAAACGTACCAATGTACAAAGCAGTCATGATAAATATGCCAACCAGGAAGTGAGTTATTTATTACAGCGTATTGAAGATTATCCGGGGCTGTTGATACTGGCCTCCAATTTTAAAACCAATCTGGATGAGGCTTTTATCCGACGCTTTCATTCCCTGATACATTTTCCAATGCCCAATATTTCGGAGCGATTAACGCTTTGGGAAAAATCTTTGCCCGCCAATCTGCCATTGCATAAGGATATTAATTTGTCCGAACTCTCCAAAAAATATGAAATGACAGGAGCCGCAATTTTAAATGCTGTTCAAAACGCCACATTGCATTGTTATGCCAATGGAGCCGTAGTAATCAACCATTCAGATTTGATAGAAGGTATTAGAAAAGAATATCTGAAAGAAGAAAAATCAATTTAGCAACATAAAGAATTTGATAAATCCATTCAGGGTTTAAATTAACTTTTGCAATCAATTGCTTTTACCGATTTTTGCCCCTCATCAAATTGCTAGCAATGCAAAAATCGCTTCCCATAATTTTCTTATTTCAACTTTTGGCAATTGTAATTATTGCACAGCCTAACCGTTGGCAGCAGCGGGTTAAGTATACCATGCAAATAGATATGGATGTAAACAGCAATCGCTTTACTGGTAAACAAAAGCTGGCATATACCAACAACTCTCCCGATGCATTAAAGAAGGTTTTTTATCACTTATATTTTAATGCCTTTCAACCCAACAGCAGTATGGATGTACGCAGCAGAGAATTGGGAAAAACCTTGGTAAACGGCAACCCCGATTGGGATCGCAGGGTGAGGGATCGCATCAGTAAATTAAAAGAAGATCAAATTGGGTATCAAAAAATAATTTCATTAAAAATAAATGGAATTCCTCAGCCTTTTAAATATCACGAAACCATCTTAGAAGTAAATCTTACAAAACCTGTGATGCCAAAAACAACAATCGTTTTGGATATGGAGTTTGAAGCACAAGTGCCTTTGCAGATTCGTAGGAGTGGCAGGGATAATCCAGCAACCGGCGTACGATACAGTATGAGCC
>JANPAP010000180.1:0-1777 GCA_031429975.1 Chitinophagaceae bacterium | reverse complement strand
GTATCAAAACTCAACAGATCCTGGTGTAAAAATCCAACAGTAGTTTCTCTTCCTTGTTCAACACTTCCTTTGCTGGGTAAATATTGGCGGGTAAGCACTTTTAATAAAGTTGATTTTCCGGTACCATTGTATCCAATAAGCCCAATCCTGTCATTTGGTTGTATGTGCCAGGTGGCATCTTCAACAATTGCTCTTGCCCCAAATTCGAACGTTACATTTTGTAATCCTAAAAGCATAATAATTAAATTCTAAAAGTTGATGTATTGTAATTTTCGGCAAAAGTAACTCAATCAGTAAACTATTCCTTTTTTTTACTGTTATCGTGTAGCTTTAGGGCCTAAAATAATTTAATATGAGAAGATTAATTGTTATTGCGGTTATATTGGTTGCTGCCATGGCCCTGTATTTCTTTATGTTTAAAAACGATGCTGAAAGTACAGCAGAGAAACAAGGTCCATTAAAAGTGAGCAGGCATAGTGCCGCTTTTAATAATTCCTTTGATAGTGTAATGAACAGTTATTTTGATTTGAAAAATGCTTTGGTTGATGCAGATACTGTAAAAGCGAAAATAGCTGTAACCAATTTTGTACAACGGGTAGATAGCTTTAGTCTGGAGGAATTAAAAAAAGACAGCAATGCAATTTTTGAAAGTGCCCACATGCAGTTAGGCGATGTAAAAGCAAATGCGACCAGTTTATTATTACAAAAGGATATAACAGAAATGCGGAAAGATTTCAGCATGATTGGTGAAAGCATGTATCCTTTATTGAAACTGATTCATTACGAAGGAAAAATATTGTATTGGCAAAATTGCCCGATGGCTTTTGGTGATGATAAAGGTGCCAACTGGATCAGCAATACCAAAGAAATTGTTAACCCATATCTCGGCAAAAATCATCCGGAGTTTAAGGGTACTATGTTGCATTGCGGCGAAGTAAAGGACAGTATTTTTGCACAATAATTTTTTCAATCTTCATTTCTAAAAATAATAATGCAGCGTATTTTTTTGCTCTTGCTACTTTTCATTTCCTGCACTGGATTTGCACAAAATAAATATACCATCAGTGGTTATGTAAAAGATTTTCAAAACGGCGAAACCCTTATTGGCGCCAGCATTGCTGTGCAGGGAGCATCAAAGGGAATTACCAGTAACCAGTTTGGTTTTTACTCTATTACTTTAGCAACAGGCAAGTATGTTTTAATTGCTTCTTATGCAGGGTATCAACCAAAAAGTATTGAAATAAATCTTATAGCCGATCAACCATTAAATTTTGATTTACTAACAAGGGCAGCTTTACAAGAAGTAATTATTAGCACCAAAAAACGAGACGCTAATGTAAAGAATGCACAGATGGGAAAATTTGTTTTGCCTATAGAGCAAATAAAAGCGGTGCCTGCATTTTTAGGTGAGGTTGATTTATTAAAAACCATTCAGTTATTACCTGGTGTAAGAAATGCAGGAGAAGGCAGCGCCGGAATTTATGTAAGAGGCGGCGGCCCCGATCAGAATTTAATTATGCTGGATGATGCCGTGGTTTATAACAGCGGCCATTTGTTTGGATTTTTTTCCATCTTTAATTCGGATGCCATAAAAAATGTATCCTTGATAAAAGGCGGCATGCCGGCGCAATATGGGGGCAGGCTTTCGAGTGTGCTGGATATTTCTATGAAGGAGGGCAATGATAAAAAATACCAGGTAGAAGGAGGCATTGGGATGATTGCATCCCGGCTTTCTATACAAGGCCCGATAAAAAAAGATAAGGCTTCTTTTATTATT
>JANPAP010000179.1:0-10531 GCA_031429975.1 Chitinophagaceae bacterium | reverse complement strand
GATAAAATTTACCACCAAATCATTTCTTCATTTATCGATATACTGACCATAATCTTTTTTCTTCATCAATTCAATTTGCTTGGCTGGCAAATCAAATTCATAATCGCCGGCAACATATTTTTCCAGAATTCCTTTACCGGTACAAACATAATCGTAGCTCACGGCATCTTTTGGTTGGTAACTTTTTACATTACCAAAACTCACCCTCATGCTAAAGTTTGCATCGGGATACATTTTAGCAGCGGTTGTTGGATTCATCTCCATTACGCCTTTTAAATAAGCCCTGCCCAATTCTGCATTTTTGTTTGAAAACGCCGAATAGATCGGAGCATATTTGGTAGTATAGTTTTTTACAAATGCAGCTGCAAAAGCAAATGCCGGATCGGCCTGCAAAGTATTGGCATCTGGATTGGCAACAAATGCCGCCCATTTTGCATCATCCAAAAGCATTGTTTTTTCAAACAGGTCCTTTGCAAATTTCTTAAAGGTAGACTCCTCTCTTAAATCGCCATATACAGATTTGGTTCCTTCAAAAAATCCAACGGGGTGTTGATTTTTATCGATGCTGTTGTAAAACATTGATAAGGTTGCAGCCAGTATTTTCTCGTCGCTTATTTTGTCTTCATGCTCTAAAAAAGTTTTTCTTGATGCAGAAGCTGCTTCAATAGATTTTTTGATATCGGCCGAAGAACCCGACTTTACCATTTCGGTTTCTAACTTAATTAAGGTTGATGCAAAAGCTGTTAACGGTGATCCTAAAATGCCTTCGTTATTAAATTGACGGAGTTTGCTGTACGGTGTCCAGGTATCATAATTTTTTGCATACGCTGCAAAAATATTTTCAAACTCGGGTTTGCTTTTTGCCCATGCAGCAAATTTTTCTTCGTAAGCCTGCTTTTGTTCGTAGGTATGAAACTTCAACAATTGCTTTGTTTCGCCATCAAAAAATTTCCAGTAATTGGCAACGCTTGCATAGTTGCTGGCCAACTTTAATTTTACTGCCGGGTCTTTAATCATTTGCTCATACATTAATTTCAAACGCACATCTCTAAGTGCAACCAATGATGGATTTTCAATGTCGTTTTTTAGTTTAACACCAAAGCTGGTTTCGTACCGGTTGGTACCACCGGGGTATCCGTAAATCATGGCGTAATCGCCATCTTTAATTCCTTTAATGCTTACCGGTAAAAAATGCTTGGGTACCAGCGGCTTATTTTCTAAACTGTAATCGGCAGGCTTGCCATCTTTGCTTGCATACACTCTGAACACAGAAAAATCGCCGGTATGGCGTGGCCACTCCCAGTTATCGGTATCGCCACCAAATTTTCCAACACTTTCTGGCGGGGCAACTACCAGGCGAATATCCCGGTAAGTTTTGTACACATACATGATATATTGATTGCCTTTAAACATACTGTAAACCCTACCACTCAATCCATTTTCTTTATCGGCAACTTTATCAGTAATGGCCTTATAAACTTCCTGCATTTTTTTTGTACGGTCATCCCAACTCAATCCTTTCAATGCATCTTCTACTTCTTTGGTAACATCTACAATTTTATCTAAAAACTGTACGGTAAGTTTACTTTGAATTTCCTGGTCTTTATTGTACGCATAAAAACCATCTCTTAAATAATTATGCTCCACCGTACTGGCACTGGCAATGGCATCGTATCCGCAATGGTGGTTGGTAAATATCAACCCTTGGTTGCTTACAATTTCGCCAGTACATCCACCACCAAAAATAAGGATGGCATCTTTTAACGATGACTTATTTACAGAGTACAATTGCTCCTTGGTAAGTTTAAGTCCTTTTTTTACCATGTCGTTATAAACCTGTTGGCCTAATAACATGGGCAACCACATACCCTCATCGGCACTGGCTTTAAATAAGCTGATTGATAAAACAATCGAAACAATAATTTTCTTCATATTGAATTTTAAATTTAGGCGCAAACGTACAGGAAAATGATGATTTGCCAATACCATACATCATAATATTGACAGGTGGTTTTTATTTGTTATGGACGAAAGCAGGACAATTTATATTAACCAGTTGGCGGCACATTGCTATATTTGTTGGATACTGATTGCTTAAAAATTTCCATTCCTATAAAAGATAGCTTTTGTAAATAGTGTAATCAGTAATTTTATTCTTCATCCATTTAAAAACTGAATGTCAATAATAGATTTAAAACTTCCCAAAAGCATTATTGCATCGCTGCGGCTTTCTATAAACGATCCGAGGCGGCTGCAGTTGAGGGCTTTAAAAAAATTGTTGCGTAAAGCCCGGTTTACACAATTTGGTCAGACCTATTTATTTGATGAGATTTTAATGAGCCGCCATCCCGGAAAAAAATTTCAACAACTGGTACCGGCTTACAATTACAATAAAATTTACGATGAGTGGTGGCATAAAGCCAAGGAAGGTATGCCGGATGTTTGCTGGCCGGGAAAAATTAAATACTTTGCCTTGAGCAGTGGTACCAGCGATGCCACCAGCAAGTTTATTCCCATTACCAGGGAGTTGATTAGAAGCAATACGATTACCAGTATCAGACAATTACTCAGCCTTGCAAAATACGATGATGTTCCCCGTAGGGCAGTGGGAAAAGGCTGGCTATTATTGGGTGGCAGCACTCAATTAGAAAAAGGACCTAGTTATTATGCCGGCGACCTGAGTGGTATTCAGCAAAAAAATATTCCATTTTGGTTTCAGGGTTTGGGCTTGTACAAACCCGGTAAAAAAATTGCCAAAGAAAAAGACTGGGCAAAAAAATTGGAAGAAGTAGTAAGCAATGCCCCCAATTGGGATATAGGTTTTATTGTTGGCGTACCTGCCTGGCTGCAATTGTGTATGGAAAAAATTATTGAGCGCTATCAATTAAAAAACATTCACGAAATGTGGCCCAACCTGGCCTTTTATGTTCATGGCGGCGTTGCCATGGAGCCTTATAAAAAAGGATTTGAAAAATTACTGGGAAAGCCGCTAACTTATATCGAAACCTATTTGGCCAGCGAAGGTTTTTTAGCCTACCAAAACCGGCAGGATGCAGTGGGCATGCGGCTGGCATTAAACAGCAATATCTTTTTTGAATTTGTTCCGTTTGATGATACCAATTTTGACAGCGAAGGAAATATGGTAGAAAATCCGGAGGCTTTTATGATTCATGAAATTGAGGAGCAAAAAGATTATGCCATATTAATCAGTACCAATGCCGGATGCTGGCGTTATGCCATTGGCGATACCGTACGGCTGGTGAATAAGGAAAAAAGTGAAATCATTATAACAGGCCGTACCAAGCATTTTTTAAGTTTGGTGGGTGAGCATTTAAGTGTAGATAATATGAACAAGGCCATTGAATTGGCAAGCACCGAATTGAATATTTCTATTCCGGAATTTACGGTTGCTGGAGTTCCGCATGGCAATTTTTTTGCCCATCATTGGTTTGTTGCTACCAACGATGTGGTAAACAATGAACTGTTGTGTAATAGCATTGATGCCCATCTAAAAGAATTGAACGATGATTATGAAGTGGAAAGAAAACATGCTTTAAAAGAAGTGCAGGTAACCGTATTGTCGGAAAAAATATTTATGGATTTTATGAAACTTAAAGGAAAAGAAGGAGGACAACATAAATTTCCAAGAGTACTAAAAGGCAGCACCCTTAAAGACTGGAACCAATTTTTAACAACCTTGCAGGTACATTAATATTTACGAAGCGGTTTTAATAAATACTCCAATCCATTCAACTTAATCTCATAAATAGTTTGCAACAAAATACCAAGTTGGCCTTTTGGAAATCCTTTACGGGAAAACCATTCTAAATAAGATACCGGTAAATTACACAACAAGGTTTCTTTGTATTTTCCAAAGGGCATTTTCATTTTTACCAGCGTTAATAAAATTGCCGGATCGGGTTGTGGTAGTTCTTCCATTAAATTATTCTTCTTTCTTTTTTACAATCAGGTACCAATCATTTTCCAAAGGCAGGTAACCGTAATCGTAGCAATAAAAATAGGTCTTGCCTGTTTTTGTTGTGTAAAGATGGGTAATGTATTTGAAATGAAAACCCAGCCGCAGCAATTTGTCTTTGCTGGCCTTTGCGGTATCATCAGTTTCGGGTAAAATGCCTTCTAAAATTTTCCGGTTCTTTAATAAACTGTTGTTGATATTTCTTACATAACTGCTGTGATTGCCCTTTGCCTTTTGCAGGTTATTGTAATTGTTGCGGCAATAATCATCGCAAAATTTTTTATCAATCCTTCCCTTAACCTTCTTACCGCAGGACAGACAAGTTCTCAAATCAGATTCAATCATACCAATGCTTTTGAGCAATTAAGATACAATAATATATCTGTGTGCAAACGTTTTTACACATTTAGTTTCGGGAGTAAACGAATAAAAACCGGCTATCGCTTTTGCAGCAATGCATCTTTGTATCGTCAATCGCAAACAAAAATCGATTGGCTGAAATAACAAAATTATAAACATCCTCATTTTTAAAATGGGGGCAAAACTTACAATCATGTACGCATTAAAAAACAAAGTTCAATTAATTGGTAACCTGGGCAACGCACCGGAAGTAAAAACATTAGAAGGTGGAAAAAAGATGGCCCGTTTTAGTGTAGCCACCCACGAATCTTATCGCAATGCCAGTGGCGAAAAAGTTACCGAAACACAATGGCACAATTTAGTAGCCTGGGGTAAAGTGGCCGAGATTGCCGAAAAGTATTTATCAAAAGGAAAAGAAGTGGTAATTGAAGGTAAACTGGTTAACCGCAGTTACAACGATAAGGAAGGCAACAAAAAATACACTACCGAAGTGCAGGTAAATGAGTTGCTGATGATTGGTGATAAAAACGTTGAATAATTTTTATTGTATCAATCTCTACTATGAGGCTATCTCAAAATTGTCTTTTTTAACCGCAGAGATGGGGAGGCGCAGAGAAATAAAGTTTATGCTAAATCAGCGTCTCTCCGTCTCTGCGGTTATTTTTTTGGCTTTTGAGACAGCCTCGTATTTTATTAACCGTCTTCGATTGTTAACTTTGAAAAAACGATGCTGCAATAATTAAATTTGCAGCCACTGTGCAACCAGCTTTTTATGGAAACAATTGAACGCAACGAAATATTTGATCTGGCTTATCGCTTCATTACCGAAACGAATGAAAGTATTTTTCTTACCGGAAAAGCCGGTACCGGCAAAACAACTTTTTTAAAATATCTCCGGGATCAGAGTGCTAAAAATATGATTGTGGCGGCACCCACCGGTGTGGCTGCCATCAATGCAGGCGGCGTTACACTGCACAGTTTATTTCAATTGCCGTTTCAACCTTACTTACCTACCGAGGGAAACCGTTTACAACTTTTGCAAAATATCCGGTACAACAAACAACGCATAAACCTGTTGCGGAAAATGGAACTGCTGGTGATAGATGAAATCAGTATGGTGCGATGCGATACGCTGGATGCCATTGACAGTATTTTAAAATCGGTTAGGCAAAATCGCCAGGAACCTTTTGGCGGGGTACAAATTTTATTTATCGGCGATTTATTTCAATTGCCGCCTGTTGCCAAAAGAGAAGAGTGGAATATTTTAAATCAGTATTACGACTCGCCATTTTTTTTCGACAGCAAAGCAATCAAAGAACAAACGCCTTTATTAATTGAACTGAATAAAATTTACCGGCAAAAAGAAGAAAGTTTTGTTGAACTGCTGAATAAGGTTAGGAACAACCAAATGGAAATGGATGATTTTGAAAAACTCAACAACCGATATTTTCCGGGGTTTCAACCGTCGGCTTTCGAAAAATATATTACGCTCACAACCCACAATATTCAGGCAGAAAATATCAATCAATTTAAGTTACAAAACCTCACAACAGGATCTTTTACTTTTACCGCAACCATTGAAGGGGAGTTTCCAGAACATGTTTATCCGGCCGATGCCAACCTTGTTTTAAAAGAAGGGGCACAGGTAATGTTTATAAAAAATGATCCGGTTACAAAAAAATATTTTAATGGAAAGATTGGGGTTGTTTCAAAATTAGAGCAGGATAAAATTATGGTGGATTGTGATGGAGTGGAAATTGAAGTGTATCAAGAAGTCTGGGAAAACATCCGGTACACTTTAAATAAAACGGATGAAAAATTAGAACAGCAGGTGCTGGGAAATTTTTTGCAATACCCACTGCGTTTGGCCTGGGCCATTACCATACACAAAAGTCAGGGATTAACTTTTGGCAATTTAATGATTGATGCTGCCTCCTCTTTCAGCAGCGGGCAAGTGTATGTTGCCCTTAGCCGATGTACCAGTTTAGAGGGAATTGTATTACTCTCAAAAATTCCTTCATCGGCCATTTTAAGCAATCATCATGTTGCCAATGCACAATCCTCCTTAACGCCAAAAGGTTCACTGGCAGAGCGGTTTGAGGGAGCCCGGCAAGTTTTCACGGTTCAATTATTGAGCGAAATTTTTTTGATGGACGAATTACTTGGGGCCACAAATTTGTTGCAATCCAATATTCAAAAACATCATGAAAAACTAAACCCTGATGCAGTGCAATGGGTGAAGGATTTTGTGGACCGATTAAAAAAAGAAAAAGCAATTGCCGAAAAATTTGTCGGTCATATTTTTGAATTGATGAAAGCAGAAAGGGTGATTGAAAACAACCAACCCCTTCAAAAAAGAATTCAGGATGCTGCCGGATATTTTTTGCCTCTACTAACAAATCTTAAAGAACAATTACAACAGCATCCACTCGTAACAGATCATAAAGAAGTTGCTACAGCTATTGATGAAAGTCTGCAGGAATTGATACATGCTTTTGTAAAAGCAATTTACCTGATGCAATATTGTTTGCAGGCTTTTGTTATTCCGGATTTTTTAAAACACAAACTAAATCTTGCCATACCAAAAATAAAAATGAGCAGTTATGCTGCCAATAAATCGCAACCCGTATCGACTGATACGCCCAATCCAGAATTGTATCAATCGCTAAAAATTTGGCGTGATAAAATTTGTGCAGAAAATTATCAACCCATTTATATGGTTGCTAACAGTGCCAGCCTTAAAGAAATTTGCACCCATCTCCCAACAACGCCAGCAAAATTGCAATTGATAAATGGTTTTGGAAAAGCAAAGTCTGATAAATATGGAGAAGATATTATTGAGCTGGTAACCGACTATTGCAGCCAATATGGATTGGAAAGTAATATGGAATTATTGCTGGATGTTGAAAAAAAGAAACCTAAAAAATCAACAAAAAATAAGGAAGATAAAATTCCATCAGCAGTTATATCACTGCAATTTTTTCAACAAGGAAAAACCATTGCTGAAATTGCGGAAGAAAGAAAACTCAGTAGCAGTACCATATCCGGGCATCTGATAGAATTTATAAAAACCGGCGAAATAGAGGTTGCAATATTTGTTGATGAACAAAAATTAAAATTAATCTCCCAATCCATCCTGCAACATCCCGATAAAAAGCATGGAGAAATAAAAAGCATACTTGCAGATCAATTTAGTTTTATCGAAATAAAAGCAGTTGCCAATCATTTGTTGTGGAAACAAACTGCAGTTAGTTTAATGTGAATCAACTTTACAGCTGGTGATAACAATACTTACCATTATTAACTAAACATCTCTTTCAATTATGAGACTTACCATCATCTTTTTATTGATAAGCCTGCAATGTTTTTCGCAACAAACACAAAAGCCTCCCTTGCATGGCAAACACTGGATGGCTATTACCGGAAAACCACTGGCAGCAACAGCCGGATCGATGATTTTTCAAAAAGGAGGCAATGCGGTTGATGCCGCCTGTGCCATGCTGGCCGCCACCTGTACCATGTGGGATGTGTTGAGTTGGGGCGGAGAAACCCAGGCACTGATTTATAATCCAACAACAAAAAAAGTTATTGGGATAAATGCGTTGGGCTTTGCAGCAACCGGAGCCACTGCCGAATTTTTTAAAATCAAGGGATACGATTTTCCGTCGGAGTATGGGCCCCTTGCTGCTGTTACTCCCGGCACTGCCGGTGGCTTGTGTTATATGCTTGCCCAGTATGGAAAATTAAGTTTGAAAGAAGTGCTGGAACCCGCCATGCAATTGGCAGCAGGTTATCCCATAGAAGCACAAACTGCCAATAGTATTGAAAGAGGCAAACAACTTATTAAAGAATGGCCTTACAGCAAAAAAGTTTTTTTAACCCATGCCGGCGAAAAAAGAGAAGCGCCGGAGGCAGGAGAAATTTTTGTGCAGAAAGATTTATTGCAAACACTTACAAAAATGGTGGAAGCCGAACAGGATGCAATAAAAAAAGGCGCCAACCGAAGCGATGCAATTATGGTTGCTTACAACCGGTTTTATAAAGGCGATATTGCCGAAGAATTTGTAAGAGGTTGCCAGGAGCAGGGCGGACAAATTACCATGCAGGATCTTGCAAAATGGAAACCCATTGAAGAAGCGCCCATGCAGGTAAACTACAAAGGAATTGAAGTGTACAAATTGCAACAATGGACACAGGGCCCCATGCTGTTGCAGAGCTTAAACATCCTCGAAAATTTTGATTTAAAAAGTATGGGCTATAACAGCGCAAAATATATCCATACGCTTTACCAAACGATGAACCTTACTTTTGCCGACCGTGATTTTTATTATGGCGATCCGTATTTTCCGCCAGCCGAACCCATGCAGGGATTATTAAGCAAGGCCTATGCAAAACAAAGAGCCGAAAGTATTTCCTTCGAAAAAAACAATCCCAATACCGGGCCCGGAGATCCTTATCCTTTTGAAGGAAAAATAAATCCTTATCTCGGTTTATTAAAACAAAGAGGATTTGATATTGACTCAACAAAAAATAGTAATCCTGGTTTAGTTCCAAAACACGATGTAAGAGAAGAAGCCAACATTTCGGTTGAAATTGATAATACAGAAGAAGAAAAATACAAGGAGCGTTTATGGGCCGGCACCACATCTGTTGAAGCGGCCGACGAAGAGGGTTGGGTGGTTTCAATAACGCCTTCCGGTGGTTGGATACCTGCCTGTATTGCTGGCAACACCGGCATTGGAATGAGCCAGCGTTTACAAAGTTTTGTACTCGATTCAACTTTAAATCCATTCAATGTAATTAAGCCGGGCAAGCGGCCCAGAGTTACGCTTACACCAACGCTTGCACTAAAAGAAGGCAAACCATTTTTATCATTTGCAGTGCAGGGCGGCGATACACAGGACCAAAATTTATTACAGTTTTTTTTAAACATGGCCGAGTTTGGAATGACGGTACAACAGGCTTGTGAAGCCGCCAACATTAATACCAACCAACTTTGGTTATCGTTGGGTGGCACAAAAACTGCTGACAGAAAACCAAGACCGGGAAAATTATTACTCAATAAAAATACGCCCGATTCTATTAGAAATGAATTGATAAAAATGGGCTACAGTCTTAGTTTTGAAGAAAGAACCAGCGGTCCCATCAATGCAATTTATTTTGATTGGAAACACCATTCGTTTTGGGGTGGCAGCAGTAATCATGGAGAGGATTACGGAATTTGCTGGTAAATTATTTTGTGTTTTTCCAAAAATAAAATTTGATAATCGCCATCAATAAAGAGTGGTATTTTTTTGGTTTATTTTATTTAACCATTACCTTCCTGTTAATTTTTATAACAATGACCAACCGAAAATATTTTACTTATTTATTAAATCCACTGGAAATACTCAGAACCAAAAAAGTATTACAGGTAAATCCAACGATAATTCCGGAAAGGTTGGAGCCAGCGGAAATAAATATTTATGTGTACGACTATGATTCCTCCTCCATTGAAATTAAAGAGTTTCAAAATGTAGAACCCTGCTTTCCTTATGCAGCATCCGAAAAAATAACCTGGATAAATGTAGATGGTATCCGCAAAAATGATATTGAAACAATATGTGAGCATTTTGGTATTCACAACCTGATTTCAGAAGATATTTTAAGCTTGGGGCAGCGGCCTAAAATGGATGAAATAAATGGACTGGTATTTTGTGTATTGAACATGCTTTATTTTAATGAAAAGGATTCCGCTGTTGAAACCGAACAGATCAGTATCGTACTCGGCAAAAACTATGTCATCAGTTTTCAGGAGGATGTTTCCCGAGATGTATTCAATCCACTCAGAAGCAGATTAAATTTAAACAGCAGCAAAGTGCGCCAGCAAGGTGCCGATTTTTTGTTTTATTCACTAATAGATTTGATTGTAGATAATTATTTTTTGGTGATGGAAAGGTTGGGCGAAAGAATTGAAAATCTGGAAGAGGACATAGCCCGAAACGCCAATACCCGAAGCTTGGCAAGGATTAATATGTTGCGGAAAGAAATGATTGTACTAAAACGCAGTATTGCCCCAGTAAGGGAATTGGTAAATGGCATTCTCCGTAGTGAAAGCGAACTCATTGAAGAAAGAACAGAAAAATATTTTAAGGATGTGTACGATCATATTATTCAAGCCAACGACCTTGCCGAAAACTACCGGGATATGATGAT
>JANPAP010000178.1:0-5487 GCA_031429975.1 Chitinophagaceae bacterium | reverse complement strand
CATTTTGGGAGAGTATTTTTTTGCAAACCAAACCAATCCAAAGGCACATAAAAAAGTTACGATATTGTACCAGCCATTTACAAGCCCCGTCCAGCTTACAGCCCGTTCGTAGAGGCCGTTATTTTGTTGCGGTGTAGTTTTCCAAACAGATAAGGCAATACTTTTGCTGGCATTTTGCCAATAACAAAATAGCGCATACCACTGAAATAAATATACCAATGCCAATTGCCACATTACTTTTGGCATATTAATAATTGCATCGATGATTTCAATATTTTGAGCAAATAATATTTTCAGGCTGGGATGATTTTCGGCATAGGTTAACACTTTGCGAAATAACCCTTTTATAAAAATGGAAGGAACCAATAAAATCAGGATAACTGCATACGCAAACAGAGTGCTGAGTATGGAAAGAAAAAACTGCATTGCCGGATGTGGCATGCCTTTGTTTTTATTATTTATTGCTTTTAATTCTTCATCGGATGGTGGAATTTCGGGAGTAGTTTTTATGCTCCATAAAATTGAAGCGATGGAACAAACAGCACCTAAAAAAATGAAGCAAAAACCCAAGTAGGCAATTTACCTGTTTTACCAATAAAGATCATTGGAAAAATAAACAACGAAACATTGGCAAGTGTTTGCCCGAAGCCGGTAAAAAAGCTTTGCGCCTGAAACCCTGTTGGTTGCTGGGTTGCATCTAATTTATCGGCAATAAAAGCCCGGTAGGGTTCCATGGCCGTATTGTTACCAGCGTCTAATATCCACAATAATCCTGCGGCCATCCATAGGGAACTGCTGAAAGGGAAGAGGAATAATGCGATGCTGCAAATCATGGCGCCAATAAAAAAGTAGGGTGTTCTTCTGCCCCATTTTGGTTGCCATGTTTTATCACTTAATGCACCAATGATAGGTTGAATAATTAAACCAGTTAACGGACCGGCCAGATTAAGCCAGGGAATTTCATCGGGGCTTGCTCCTAAAAAATCGTAGATGGGATTTACGGCACTTTGTTGTAATCCAAAACTATATTGAATTCCAAAGAACCCAACATTCATGTTGATGATTTGCCAAAAACTTAAAGTGGGCTTTTGTAATGACATGGGTAATCGCAGTTAGATGTATTTCAAATATAATTAAAACAATTGCCGCAATAAATTACAAAGGTTTGCGGTGGAAAGATAAAATGTTATCGTTTCCATGCCTTACAATTGTTGCAATGCAAGGAAAACAGCATTGGTCCATCCAAAGCCATCCTGCCCTGCATATTCGCCACCACCGGCCTCTAGCTCCGTATCTGCAACATTATATTTTTCCATCATTTTGCCGGTACGGTTAAAAACAGCGGTATTGAGTTGTAGCCATCTTTGAGTAATTGTTTTAGCCAAGTCTTGCTGCTGATAATTTTCCAATCCCTGTACGGCCATCCACTGCAACGGTGCCCAGCCATTGGGTGCATCCCATTGCTGGCCCGTTTGCTTTAATGTAGTAACTAGGCCACCGGGTTTTAAAAAATGAGCTTGCAGTTTTTGTGCTGTAAATTCTGCCTGCTGTTGACTGGCAATATTAAAAAACAAGGGTGCAATTCCTGCAAGCGTTAGTTCTTCTTTTTGTTGATGGGTTACTGCATCATAATCAACATAAAAATTTAGGCTGGTACTCCAACAATATTTTTCAATAGCTGCTTTTCTATTTGATGCCAAGGTTTGATAGCCCTTCCCATTTTTCAAATCTCCTTTCAATTCATACACTTCTGCAATGGTTTGTTCTAAATGAAGTAGTAAACAATTTAAATCAACAGGAATTAAATCGGCCGTATGTAATGTGGCAAAAATTTTTCCATCTTTAAACCAACGGCTGCTGTAATCCCATCCCGATTCGGCGCCAGCCCTCAGGTGTTTATACAAGGTTGCCGGTTCTTGATTGGACTGATGCGCCAGCTCCACATCTTCCCGATAGGACTCTGGTCTCGGTGTATCCAATGCATCGCAATAGCGGTTTAATATCGCCCCATCTGGCAGCAAAACTACATGATTGATAAAATTATTTTCAATACCCAAATCCTCTTTTCCTTTCATCCACCATTGATATTCTTTTTTCAATTCGGGCAGGTATTGCAATAAAATATCCTTGCCTTTTATAGAAGCCAGCAACCGAACCATCAACGAAAAAAATGGCGGTTGCGAACGGCCCAGATAATAAGTACGATTGCCATTGGGAATAAAACCAATGCTGCGAATGAGGTGGGCAAAATTATCCAGCATATTTTCTAACAGCTCATTTTTACCCGAGACTTTTAAGCCCAACATGGTAAAATAACTGTCCCAATAATACACTTCGCCAAAGCGGCCACCCGGTACAATATAGGGATTGGGCAATGGAATGAGAGAGCCTGCAGCGCTGTCTGGTTGTCGGGTTAGGGCATCCCATAAATGATTGATATGAGTGGAAATTGAATTAGTAACATCGCTTTTAATAGTTGCTGCAAACTGATGAGGTAATTCAAAATGAATCTTTACAAATTCTTTCAAATCAAAACCGGCATTCTCTCTCTCTCTTAAATAATCATCCAATATTTCCTGCGTATTTTTTTTGGGAATACAATCCACAAAAATTTTTCCATCTGCAAAAACAGGCAGTAATTGCACATCGCTGAACAAGGGTTCTAATTGAAAAATTTCTTGCTGTGCCATGATTAAAAAATTAAATAAAAGTTGATGGCAGTTTTATACAGCCAATGATTTTTTTTGCAATCGTTTAAAAAAGAAAAGCAACACAATTAAAATAGTAATGGGAATTAAGGAAAAATAAAAGGCCGTTTGTCCGCCATAGGCACCAAAAATATGACCGGTGATGATGGAGCCGGAAGTGCCGCCCAATGCGGAAAAAACAACAATTAAACCCGACATGGAACTGTGCTTATGCTTTGGAAGGTTGCTGAGTATAACCGAATTGATAGCCGGATAAATAGGCGCCAAAAACAGGCCGATAAGCGGAAACAGGAAAGCCACCAAAGGCACATCGGCCAAACTGTTTACTGCCAATCCGGTACTATCTTTTGTAAGCGGTACGGTAATAATTACGATGATGGCAGCGGAAACCAAACAGCCCATCAGCACATACAACCAGTCAATTTTTTTTAAAACAATGCCTGCAAAAAATCTGCCTGCTGCAATACATAAAGAAAGGATGCTGGCCATTTGAATGCTGAGTGTTTTTGATAATTTCAACACATCGTTATTAAAAGTGGGTAACCAACTCATGATGCTTTGCTCTATCAACACATAAAAAAATGCACAGAAAATAAATATCAATACAAGGGGTAAAATAACCAGCCGCAGCATTTCAACAAAATCATCGGTGATGGTTTTTGATTGCTCTGCTTCCTGTATGCCCGACTCATCGAGAGGGGTTGAAAAAAGCAAGAGGAATGCCAGTACCGACAGGCCTCCCAGAATATAATACACATTAAACCACTCGGTAGATTTTGGATTATTATTATCGGCATAATGTGCAAATAAAAAATAACCTGCCAACACACCAATCATAAAAAACGATTCTAAAAAACTCATAAAACTTGCATGTTCCTTTTCATTTTTGGTGATGAGGGCAATGGTAGCAAACACCGTAACCTTGATCATAGCAAAGCCAACACCCGCTGCTGCAAACAATAATTTGGTCATTAAAAAACTGTTTACCGATGGGATGATGAGACACATGATAGCCACCAATGCCAGTGCCATCAACATTGTTTTTTTATAACCCATCCTGTTTACATTGGATGCAATTAAAAAAGAAGCAATAGCAATACTGAGGTCCTTAAAAGCTTCGAGTATACTGGCATCGCCTTTGGCAATATCAAAATTTCCCTGCACCTGCAAGATGACCGTTCCTACGCTATTTAATAAAATGGCAAAGACAAAATAGTTAAGAAACAAAGAGGCTTTAATTCTGAAATTTGACATGGAAAGAATTGAAAGGTGAAATCAAATATAAAGGGTTGACAGGGATAAAACAAGGTTGGCGGCTTCAATTAATAAGATTGTTTGAACAATGTTTTACTGCAATCGATTGAAAAAAGAAATGTATTTATTTAAGATTGGGATAAAGCTTTTTTAATGCAGCATATACAGCAGCTGTAGCAGCAAATTGTTCATTAGCGCCGGATATATTATCAATAGTAGCTGCTTTAATATCTGCTACATTATACCGCTCCGTGAATGTTCTATTTATTGTAAAATTGTTATCGCATACAGCCATCCAACGCTGTGCAATTTTTTTTGCAAGCAAATCGTTTCCAAAATTTTTAAACCCGATGCTGCTTATCCATTGCATGGATGCATAGCCATAAGGCGCATCCCATTGCTGACCGCTATTAACCGTACTGCTAACAATGCCGCCCTCTTTTAATAAATTACTGCTGACTGTTTTGGCAATTTGTACCGCCTGCGTTGTGGTTGAAATTTTTACAAACAATGGAAATAAACCGGCTGCTGTAAGTACTTCTGATTTTTCTTTGTACACAAAATTATAATCACCATAAAAACCGGCAGTTGCATTCCAACAATATTTTTGGATGGCCGCTTTTCTTTTAGCTGCATAACGAGCCATTATTTTTGATTTTGCTAATTCGTTGTTTTGTGCCAACGCTTTTGAAATAATCAGTTCCGATTTATACAGCAGGCTATTTAAATCTACCGGTAACATATCGGTGGTTTGAATGCTGTTTAATTGCTGCGGATTGCTCAGCCAGCGGCTGCTGTACGGCCATGCACTGGAAGCAGCAGTTCTGATATTACGGTATGCTGTTGCTTTTGCATCATTCAAAATTTGTTGCAATCTTTCCGGAGAACTTACTTTTATCCGCATGGCCAATTCTAATGCGATAGCTTCTGCAAGGTCCATATCTTCTTTATAATTTTCTGATCGGGGTTTTGCATCTTCATCCCAATAACGATTTAGCACATTTCCATCGGGCAGTTTTACAACCTGTTTAAATGCTGATCCATTTTTTATTGCAGCCGATCCTTCCATCCAATAACCATACTCGGCCAGCATGGCAGGTAAATAGGTTTTGTAAATATGTTTCCCTTTTACCGATGCCAGCAAATCTACCATCATACAAAAAAAAGGAGGCTGGCTGCGGCTTACATAATAAGTTCGATTACCAGCAGGAACATGCCCATATAAATGTATCAGGTATTCAAAATTTTTAACCATGTTTTCTATCATTGTTGTTTCACCGCTTTCTTTTAAACCCAACATGGTAAAATAAGAATCCCAATAATAAATTTCACGAAACCTTCCGCCGGGAACAATATAAGGATAAGGCAGTGGCAACAAAGAAGAACCCACAACCACTTTATCTTTTTCACGCTTCAGCACGCTCCATAAATTTTTAATGTGCATCACCACATCGGTTTCCTTGGTTACATAATTCAACTGTGGTGCTTTGGGTTCTTCAAAATTTTCTTCTACAAATTTTTGTAG
>JANPAP010000177.1:0-9251 GCA_031429975.1 Chitinophagaceae bacterium | reverse complement strand
TATTTAAATTTTGTGTTCGTTTGTTTTTAGAAACATCCATCGGCTCTACGCCATTTCTTTTTACTCTTTGAGAAAATGAAATGCCTGTTATAAGCGTTAAAAAAACAACTATCAGCACAGATTTATTATTCATAAAAAAATTATTTAGTTACAAAACTTGTTGGTATTTATTAATTGAAAGCATGATAGCCATTGTATAAAAAAGGCTTGCAGCTATATATTTCAATTAAACACTACCTATAAAATGCTAAAAACCCAATATTATTGCCCTGGGTTTTCGATATTAGAAATTATTATCCCATTTTAACAGGCAGGCTTTACCTTATAAAAAAAAATAAAACCATAGTTGTTACCTTTGTAACGAATATTTTAAAAAGAAAATCATGATTAAAACAGGCAGCACCATAATCAGTATCTATACCGAAATGACTCCCAACCCGGAAACAATGAAATTTGTTGCTAACAAATTATTGTACCCAGGTAAGAGTATCGATTTTCCGGATGAGCCCAGTGCAACCCCATCGCCATTAGCACAGGAACTGTTTACATTTCCATTTATAAAATCGGTTTTTATTGCCAGCAATTTTATTACCCTTACCAAAACCAGCGAAACCGCCGATTGGCAGGATGTGATTCCAACTATCAAACAATTTTTAAAAGAATATCTGGAAGAAGGAAAAGCGGTGGTTAATGAAGATGCCATTGCAGCCATGAAAACAGAAAGCAGCAATGTGGTAAGTGAGGATGATGAAGATGTGGTAAAAAGAATTAAAGAGCTGTTGGAAAATTATGTAAAACCTGCGGTAGAAATGGATGGCGGCGCCATACAGTTTATAAGTTATCAAGATGGAAAAGTAAACCTGATGTTGCAAGGAAGTTGCAGTGGTTGCCCCAGCAGTATGATAACCTTAAAATCGGGAATTGAAGGCATGATGAAACGAATGATTCCAGAAGTAAAAGAAGTGGTGGCCGAGGCGGAATAAAATTTTATTAAATTATTTAAAAGCATCTTTTTTAGATGCTTTTTTATTGCCCCAAATTTATTTTGAGTGAATTTTTTTTTAACAACAAAACTGTAATTTGCTTTTGCAGTAAAAACCAGCAATGAGCCTTACCGAAATTTACCAACAATTTATTATTGATATGTATCGCACCAGTTGGTACGAATATGTTGCGGTGTTTGCAGGCATTGCCAGTGTTTGGTATTCACGTGCCGAAAATGTATTGGTTTATCCGGTGGGTTTAATCAACACCATCATCTACATCTATATTAGTTTTGAAGGACACTTGCTGGGTGAGGCCACGGTTAATTTTTACTATACAGTTATGAGTATTTTGGGTTGGTATATGTGGACCAGAAAAGATCAACAAAAAGAAATTGTATTGCACATTACCTACTCCAACAAAAAGGAATGGAAACAACAGGTTCTATTTTTTCTGTTTTTTTATTGCAGTATTTTTATGGCACTCTCGTATTTTAAATCTGCTTTTTTTGATGGTGTAATTCCCTGGGCCGATGCCCTGGCTTCGGCAACAGCATTTACCGGAATGTGGCTGATGACCAAAAAGAAAGTGGAAAGCTGGTACTGGTGGATAGCCACAAATATTGCCTCCATACCATTATATTTTGTAAAGCATTATGTTTTTACCAGCTTGTTTTATATGGTTTTATTACTGATGTCGTTTTATGGATTAATAGAATGGAGAAAAAAAATTGAAATTAAAACCAACCCGATAAATGGCTAACCCAACAACTTATTGCGAAGCCATTGGCTTGATGAAAAATGAGGATTTAAATGTTCATAAAATATATCATGATACCCAATATGGATTTCCAATTGAGGAGGATGATGAATTGTTTTGCAGGTTGATTTTAGAAATTAACCAGGCCGGATTAAGTTGGACAACCATTTTAAAAAAGCAGGAAGGATTTAGAAAAGCGTATCACAATTTCAATATAAAAAAAGTGGCGACCTATAGCCAACAAGATTTTGAAAGGTTGATGAATGATGCTGGAATCATTCGCAACCGCTTAAAAATAAATGCCGCCATCCAAAATGCTAAAACCATTTTGCAATTAAAAAAAGAACACAAAAGTTTTAAGAACTGGATCGATCTGCATCATCCAAAAACCAGAGAAGAGTGGACAAAACTTTTTAAAAAAACTTTTAAATTTACAGGCGGCGAAATTGTAAATGAATTTTTAATGAGCACGGGATATTTACCGGGTGCACATCATGCAACTTGCCCGGTGTATAAAAAATTAGTAAAAGCAAAACCAGCCTGGAATAGCAAATGAATACAGCCATAAAAAAAATTGTAGTTATTGGTCCGGAGAGTACCGGCAAAAGTTTTTTATGTGAGCAACTTGCCCAACATTATAAAACCCAATGGGTAAAAGAATATGCCCGGGAATATTTACTAAAAAACGGCACCGATTATACTTTTGAAAACCTGTTGGATATTGCAAAAGGCCAGCTTGAATTGGAGGATAACGCTATAGGATTATTAGAAGAAAAAAATTCAACATTCAACATTCAACATTCAAAACTGTTTATCGATACCGATATGTATGTAATGAAAGTTTGGTGTGAATTTGTTTTTGAAAAATGCCATCAATTTATTTTAAATAAAATTGTAGAGCGTACATATGATTTGTATTTGCTTTGCAATACCGACATGCCCTGGGTAAAAGATGAATTAAGAGAATACCCGGATTTGGAAACAAGAGAAAAACTTTATAAGCACTACAAAGATATAATGGTTGATCAAAAAACGCCTTGGGTTGATATTAACGGCGGTTACGATGAACGATTAAAAAAAGCAATTGCTGCAGTGGATGCGCTGTAGTAAAAAAGTATCGGGTTACAGTTCATTTACAATTGTCCTTACCAAATCTGCTTCATAACCCTTCATCAATAAATGATCTTGCAGTTTTCTTTTTTTAATAAAAATATTTTTTTCACTTTTCAGTGTTTTTAATTTAAGGTCGGCCAGCTTATACAAGGTTTTTTGGTAAGCATCTTTATCAATAGCGGCCAACGCTTTTTTTAAACAATAATCGCTGATCCCTTTTTGTTTGAGTTCGTTTTTTATTTTTACTTTACCCCAGTGTTTAATCCTGAATTTCCCACCGGCAAACATCAACGCAAAGCGTTCTTCATTCAGATAATTTTCCTCAATTAATTTGCAGATAATTTCATCTGCATCGTTTTTATAAACACCGTAAGTAAACAATTTTTCTTTCACCTCGGCATGGCAACGCTCCTGGTAACTGCAATACTGTTTTAGTTTTGGCAGGGCCTGTTGCGGTGTAAGATTTTGTTGCTTCATTGCCGGTAAATTTCGGCAAATAAATTTATGTTTTGGCTTACTTTATTTTAGCTAATCCTGCAAGGCAAGATGCATCTGCAGGCTTTATTAATAATGCTACATTAAATAAAATTTTAGCATCATTGTTCTTCCCCTGGTTCAGGTAAGTCCATGCCAGCATATGGTTGGCATCATAATCAAAAGGGTAAAGGTTTACCAGTTTTTCAAAATGTTTTGATGCTGCATCATATTTTTTCCGGTTGTAATAAATATTACCGGCCCAGTAATTGGCGGTATAATTTTGTGGATCAATTTTTAAAATCTCTTCGTACTGCTGCATTACTGCATCCCAACTTTCCAATACCGCCAATGGTTTTACCAATCCCAATTTTGCTTCAATTGAATAGGGTTTTAATGATGCGGCTTTCTGATAGTTTTTTGCAGACTGGCTGTAGTTATTATTGTTGTAGTATAACCAGCCCAGCCGAAGATTCAGTTCGTAACTGTTTTCGTCTGTTACCTTACTCAGCGCTGCAATGGCTTCGGGATATTTTTTATAATATTCCTGTGTATAGCTTTCGCTGAAAGCTTTTTGCAGTGCAGCATCGGTTTGTGCATTGCTGATAAATGATGCAACCAATAAGATGGCAACAACGGATAAGTTTTTTAAAATTTGCATGATAATCCTCCTGTTATTGAATGTTGATAAAATGTTTTTGTTTGTTTGTAAAATTCACGTTCTTCAAAAGTATAGCCAGCCTGTGCGGTAATTATTGGTGTTATTACAAAATAAACGGTGCCACCTGCTTTCATTAAATTCCTGTCGATGGCATTGTACACATACAAGGCATCGTTTTCAAAAAAGTTGCTGAAACTTCCAAATGTCGCATTGCCCTCAACCCAAATATTTTTGGTAAGTTTTACTCCAATCACTTCTTTAAAATTAAAACGGCTTTTATTGTTACGCCTGCTTATGCTTGCGGTTGAAAATGCGTACAAATTTAAATTTCCCAATGGATAAATATTTGCGGTAAAATTATATTGCTGTTGGCTGGTATCGGTAATATTTCCAATAATTGCATCGGCCTGTACCGAAAAATAATTGTGGTTATACACAAGCCCGATAAGCCCCACATGATTATTGTAAATATAATTATTAAAAGGCGTGTATAAATAATGATAGGCCGCCTTTAGTTGCAGGCGCTTATTAATATTTAACCAAATTTTATTGTAGTATTCGTTTTGATTTATATTGATTTTATTATTGTTGCTAACTGCAATAAGTGCAGGCTCGGCAATGGTTTGGTTGTAAAATGCTACAGCCTGATACATGTTTAAATTCCAGCCAAAACGCATGTGTAAATCAATTCTGGTATACAATGGATTGCCCCTGTTGGGCAGGCCCACATTTTTATAACTCCCTTCAATACCAGCTTCGGTAATAGTAACAGGATGCAACTTTTCTTTTTTAATAATATCGCTCGATAAATATGGAATGGAGGCACTTGCCAGCTCCCCCTGGTTTAAATATTTTCGGCAAAGCCAAACATAATAATGTGCTGTTTCGTTATGAGAATCTTTTTGTAAAACGATATCATATTGTTTAATGGCCGCACTAAAATTGTTTAAAGTAAAATTTGCATAGCCCATCCGTAAACGCAGCAATCCAAAATCCTGTCCTTCGGTTATGGCTTCTTTGCCATAGTCCAGTAATTCTTGCCAGCTGCCTTTTTCATAGAGGGAATATGATTTTGCATTTACTTCATCATAAGTAAAACCGGTTTGTGCTTTTATGCCGGCACTAAAAAAATAAAGAACGGTAATGAGGATTAATTTTCTGCAATGCATGATGCCTGAATAGTTTTATGATTGATTTTGATTGTAAATGAGCTTAATTGGCCTGCTGAAATTTGAACCGAAGATTGGCTAATTTCTTTTTGTTGCCAAAACAATTGTTGCGTTTGGCTGCTGGTAAAAATAATATTATCATTTGCTAGAGCGCCACCATCGGCAATTACACTGCTTTCGAATTTTCGTTTTATAAAAATATAAAATGGAGCAACAATATCCTGCAGCCATCTTACCGGATTGAGGCCAAATACATTTATCGGATATTCATCACTAACCGCAATATTTTTTTCGGTACTCAATAAAACTTTATAGGCCGATAAATAAAAGAAATACAACAAACTGTTTTTTGATCCGAAATAATTTGTAAAATAAAAAACCGTTTCGTTTTTGATAAAATATGCAAATGCATTTTTTTGTTTGCAGTACAAATACGATTCATTGTAAATGCTGGTAACCACTTCCCATTCCTCAGCAACAAAACCGGGCGCATTTACTTTTAAAATAAATCCGGGTTGAAAATTAAAGGCCTGTTGTAATTGTTTGTTTTGCGAAATATTGCTTACAAAGTTTCCTTCTTCGGGTACTGTAAATCTTTTTAACTGGGTGCTTTTTCCTTCAGTTGTATAAAAATATGCAAAGGGATATTGTATAGTTTTTGAACCGATATAGGGAGTGCTTTGAATTTGAAAATGCAAATGCGGCTCTGGCGAACGACCCGAATTTCCGCAGGCTGCAATCATTTCGCCCTTTTTTACATAAGCTCCTTTTACAACTTTAATGGAGTTTTTTTTCAGGTGCGATAATTTACTGTACAAACCATCGGCATGTTTTATTACAATAGTATTGCCCCAGTTTTGAGCGGTATTGTTTTTGCCAATTTCATTGTCTTCAATAAAATCAACCACCTCTTCTATAATTCCTTCAGCAGGACTTAATACCGGTTTATTAAAACAATAAAAATGCTCGGTTAATGTACCGGGGTTTTGGTAGGTTTTCATTTCATGATCCAGTATCACAAAATCCAATGCCTTACTCCAGTCTCCTTTATGGGTCATGCTTCCATCATAACCCTGGCTTACCATCCACTCACCAATAAAGGGCAATTGAAACTGAAAATAAAAATTATTCATCAACCGCTCTTTACCATTTAAAAAGCGGTACAGGTTTATTTCGGGGCTGTAATATTGAATGGGTGTAAGCACCAACTTGCTTTGTTTTTTTCGCAATTGCAACATGTACAAAAACAAAATTACCACCAGGCAAAATGGTAAAGAATAAACAGGAACGCCAATGCGATATGCAATGCTGCCCAGGCTCACTACCAACAAATAGGCAATAGGCACTGTAATTAGAACCCATAAAAAAGAACGGAGTGAGGGGATGAGGTAAAAGCCACCAAGCGCCAACGATACCAACATAAAATTGGTGCCCATATTATAATAGGTCATGTCGGTGAAATTAAAACCACCCATTGCATAACCGAATGCAAGGGCAACGGCATAACCAATAACCATCAACAAAAATCCAATTCTAGAAAAGATCAACATGCCGATTGCCAACACAATTCCGGCAGCAATATTTACCTGAAAAATGATGGCGCTCATGGAGCGGAAAAAGCCAACGATAAAATCGGACATGGGGAGGTTTTCTATCCGCTGAATAAAATTTACCAGGGCGTTACCACCTAAATCGTACACTTCATTAAACCAGTAAATATGCCTACTGGTTAGGCCAATGCCTGCAAAACTTTTTGATGCAATGATGATGATACCGCTGCTGATAATAAATGCCAATGATAGTGCCGGCAAGCCCTGTTTATTAAATTTTGCGTTTAGGGTTACCGATAAAAAAAGGCAAAGCAGCGATCCAATAACGAGTAAGGATACAAATGCAAATCCCATTTCAAAATTACTGCCCATACCCAGGCCAAATAAAATAACACTGTAAGTAAGTAAGCCTTTTTCAATTTGATCTTTACCAAAACCCAATGCCTGTGCTGCTATCAGGGCTACCAGTAAGGCAGCCAGTCCGCTGGCTCCGGTAAAAGGGGTACTAAAAGAAACGATTAAAATAAGTAATGAAAAAAAACGGTTCTTCGAAAAAAACAACATGCCATAACTGTTCAATACAGATGATGCCAGGTATTTTAAAAACGATATAGGTTGTTTAATTTTCAAATGGAATTCATACTTTTTAATCGCTTAAATTTTTAACAACGGCACCGTAAAATGCCCAATACTTTTGACGCCAATAATGTAAAATAGCATTATTGGCGTCAAGAAAAATAATTTGAATTATATAGTTCCAATATTTTTTAAATGCTCCGGCATTTTTTCCGGCAGCTCAAGATACTGCATGGTTTCGGCTTCTCTTATTAAATGCGTTTCTCCTTTCTCATCAATCATAACCACGTTAGGGCGCATCTGAATAAACTGCATCCACTGCGTCATGTTGTAAGCGCCAACCCGGTGTACCACTACCTGATCGCCACGGTTTAACAATGGCAGGTTGATGGTTGACCGTACGATATCGATGTTCATACAAAGTGGTCCGTACAAAACAGTGTCTTCGGTATGATGTGTAAAATCCTGTGCCGGACTGATTTTATGTTCGTACCAAAACGAAGTGAATAAAATATTTACGCCAAAATCCATGATGGTGGCCCTGCGGCCATCGCTCAATCTTTTGTTGGCCAAAACGCTGCCCAATAAATATCCGGCATCATCAATTAATGCTCTTCCGGTTTCTAAAATCAACAAGGGCAATTCATCGGTTTTAAATCCAAAATTTAATAAGGCCGATGTAATGTCTTCTGCAAATTGATCGATAGATGGAATGGTATCCGCAGCTGGTAAATACGATCCACGTAAATCGTTGGCCGTAGGAAAACCGCCGCCCATATCAACATATTGTATGACTGTATTTAATTGTGTTTTACAGTTCCAGGCCAGATCGCATAATTTATTTACTGCAATGGCGTAGGCAGTTGTTACCATCATATAGGTACCGATATGGCAATGCAGCCCCACCAGATTTAATTTACCCGAAGCAACAATTTTTGTAAGGGCACTCCATGCCGTTCCGTTTTCGTAATTAAATCCAAAGCGGTCCCACATGGGATAAATGCCGGTATCCATATTTACCCTGATGGCAACTCTTGGTTTTTTATTGCTGTTTTCGCAGAGCCCAATCAGTTGATACAATTCATCAAAATGATCGATATGAATTAAAGAATCGTTTTCGATGGCCATCAATAATTCTTCATTGGTTTTTTCGGGGCCGTTAAAAATTATTTTATTTCCCGGTACGCCATTGCCCAATGCTTTGCGGTACTCGAAACCACTTACCACCTCGGCCCAGCTGCCCTCCTGATGAAAAACATTACAAACCGCATTGATGTAATTTGTTTTATAACTCCATGCAAACTGCACTTTTGGATACCGGGTTTTAAAAGCTCTTACCGCATTTTGATAAGTACGGCGGATGGTTCTTTCGCTGATAACAAAAACCGGTGAGCCATATTTTTCAATGATTGATTTTACTGCTACACCGTCAATTTGTTTTACCGGCTCATACTCCGTACGGGTGCCAAATTTGTTCATCAATCCTGCATTCATTTTTTGAATCAGTGGTCGTTCGTACCTTAATTTTTGCATTTGTTTTGTTTTATTATTTTAAAAGCCTCACCCTCCTTCTCCCTCTCCGGTGGAGAGGGAGCGGTGCATTTATTTTTAATTTGACATTTTATCTTCCACATCAGCGGCCTCACCATCCTTCTTCCTCTCCGAAGGAGAGGAAGCGGTGCATCAAATCTTTACCAAACATTTAATCTTCCACATCAATATCAGTTTTTCAAACTCTAATTCTTCCACATCAACATTGGTTCTTTATTCAGATCCAAAACATTATACTTTATATCCATCAAACTCTTGCCTTACCCCTCCCCACTGGGGAGGTTGGGTGGGGCTTCTTCTTGTTCTCCCTCTCCGGTGGAGAGGGAGCGGTGCATCAAATCTTTACTTTACATTTTATCTTCCACATCAACATTGGTTCTTTATTCAGCATCCAAAACATTATACTTTATATCC
>JANPAP010000176.1:0-3049 GCA_031429975.1 Chitinophagaceae bacterium | reverse complement strand
CCCAGAGAAATAAAGTTTATTCAACCTATAAAATCTGCGCCGCTGCATCTCTGCGGTTATTTTTTTAGCTTATGAGGCAGTTTCATTTTTTTTCAACTAAATTATTCTGTATCCAATCCCCAGTCTTTTCCTTTATCAATTGCCGGCACCCCTTCGGTAATCCATTTTGCAGGCTTCTCTCCTTTTAGCAACCAATCAAAAAACTGTTGCTCTCTTATCTGAATATCTTTGCGGTTTCTTCTTTCAATCAGGTTATGGGCTTCGCCGTTGTAATTCAGCATCCATACGGGTTTCCCTAATCTTTTTAGTCCTGTAAATAATTCAATACCCTGGTACCAGGGCACGGCACCATCTGCATCATTGTGCATGATGGCCAAGGGTGTTTGCACTTTTGGTAAATGAAACAGCGGCGAGTTTTCGATATACAATTGTGGTTTATCCCACAAACTTGCTCCAATTCTGCTTTGTTGTTTTTCGTATTGAAACTGGCGGTTGAGGCCACTCTCCCATCGGATGCCACCATAAGCACTCGTCATGTTTGCAACAGGTGCACCAGCCCATGCGGCTTTAAATAATTTTGTTTTGGTAATCAAGTAAGCCACCTGGTAACCACCCCAACTTTGTCCTTGAATACCGATTTTTGTACTGTCAACAAACCCTGCTTTTACCAATGCCCTTGCACCACTCACAATGTGGTTGTAGGCATCATTACCGGGATGGCCGGTGGTATAATAAATGTCGGGTGCAAAAACGATATAGCCCCTGCTTACAAAGAAAGAAATATTTAATCGGCTGGGTGTAGGAGATGGAGGTTGATAGCTGTAAACACCATTGGATAGTTTTTCGTAAAAATAACAAATCATCGGATATTTCTTTTTGGGATCAAATCCTTCCGGCTTGTAAACGATGCCGGTACTGGTTTTGCCGGTATAGGTCTTCCAAGTATACAGTTCTGCAGTACCCCAATTGTACTCATTTTGTTGAGGGTTGATATTGGACAATTGCTCCAGCTCCGGATAAATTTTTGAAGTGATGTCTCCAAATTTATTGAATACCGGAAATCTTTTTTCTTTGGATAAATCTGCATAAAAAAAGTTGGGCGACTCCAGATAATTTTCTTTTGAAAAAATAAATGATAATCCATTTTTTGAAAGGGTATGCCTTGCCGTTACAGCCTTTCCATTATAGTCTACCAGCGTTTCATCAAACGGGCTGTTAATATTTCTAAAACTGATGCCCGACTCTTTACTTATTCTATTAAATAGCGTAAACAGGTAATTTTTTTCTGCAGTAAAAAAGCGATCTTCTTTATCTGTAGAAACATACCGGGTGATTTGATTTTTAATTCTGCCTGCCTCCAGTTTTCCTGCAACAGTTGAATTGTAATTTAAACTGATGATGGAAGGATTAAAAACATCTACCGGAGAAACTTTCCATGCATCAAATTGATCATAAACATACAAAGCACTGTCGCCCTGTTGCCAGCCCATCACCCCATAATTATTGGGCAAATCAGGTACGTCATTTTCTTCATCATACAAAGGCAATTTTATTTTTGATGAAACATTTCTGGTAATACCTGTTGCTACTTCGTACGTAAAATAATTTTTCTTTTCCTCATCATACCAAAACACAAAATTGCCTGCAGGCGATGCTGCTGCATTTGCATACAAGTTTTTAAAAACCGGTTTTCGTATGCCGGTAATACAATTAATTGCATAAGCGTTCGATCTTGTTCTGCCCGTCCACTGGGCTTCTACACGGTTTCCTTTATTCGATTCGCCCAGAACCCAATCGGCATTCCCTTCATTTACCAATGTAATATTTTCAGCTGTAGCATTGCCCAATTGCATCATCACATTTTTATCGGTATGGTACACTGCGGTATAACTTCGCTTTAATTCTTTATCAAGATTTTTTAATTGCTGGGGTTGCAGGTAATCATCTTTATAATTCCAAACATCCAGTTTGGCAATTTCAAAATCTACCAGGGTAGTATCTTTTGGAGACCGGATGGGGGCATTACCAAAAAATATTTTTTTGCCATCTTTGCTGAATTCAATTTTTGCATTTTCACTAATTGAAAAACCTAATTGCATACCGATAGATGCTTTGTCAGCAATAATGGTAGCGCTGTCCTGCCCTGTTTTATAATACCAGAGTTTATAAAATTTTACCAACGATTTTTCATTGCTGTCTCTTTCCGCAACAAACGAAAGCTGTTTGCCTGCTTCATCAAAAGCAAAACTTTTAGCATCATTGAATGTTTTCATGATGGTATCTGTACTATTGTCTTTTAAATCGTACAACAGTACAAAAGCCTTGCTGTTACTATCTTTGCTGTTCTTACTGGTTTCTATTAACAGCCTGGTTCCCTGCTTATCAAAAAGGTATTCGGTTACCAATTTAAAAATGGTTTCTTTGTTGTTGGTAAGATTTTTTAAAATTAAATCAGTTCCTTCCGTTGCATTTCCTGCTGCTGATTCATCGCCCTCTGCATCAGCGGCTATATCTTTTCCTTCCTGTAAAATTTGTCCGGCTGCATTGTTAATGATAACGCTGAGTTCTTCTTTTGTGATTTTGCCTTTTATAGAATCGATTGATTTACGGATGACCGAATCGGCAAATTTTGCCAACAGATTGTTTTTTATTTTTAATGAATCCGTTAGTTTTTTACTACTGTCGGGCAAGGCTTTTTCTTTTTGAAAAGCAACAAATCCAAAAGCTTTTTCGGGCGTCTTAAAGTTTTTTATCCTTGCTGATTTCCATACACTGTCAACTCCCAATGCAATAATTGCCATGGAATCCTTTGGCAGGTCATCGCCTTTTTTCTTTTTAATTTTTGCCTGACGGGTATCTTGAAAAACAGCTTTAATCTTGCAGATTAAAAACCGGCTATCTTCTGTTATCACTGCATTGTAGCCTCTGGCAATAATTTTTTTATATTTGCTGATGGGATTTTGAATTACCAATTCTCCGTCGCCTTCCTGAGGGTTTACAGTGTATACAATGTATTGCCCGTTGTTGCTGATCATTTTTTCTCCAGGGC
>JANPAP010000175.1:0-3391 GCA_031429975.1 Chitinophagaceae bacterium | reverse complement strand
CAACCGGTTCCATCCTGTGTTCCAGGCTCTGAAAGGTTTGTAGCGATTCTCTCACATGTTCTTTTTTAATGTCTACTGCAACGCATGCAACCCCTGCCGCCATACTATTGTACTGGTTGTGTTTTCCCTTTAGGGCAAAATCCTGAATGCTCATCTGCATCTCTTCTCCTTTCCATTTGATATGCATTTCGGCATTGGAAATGTAGGCGCCCTGTGGCAATTCTTTACTCATGGTAATGGGATATAAGGTTGATTTAATGGGATACTTGTTAATGTTAGTCATGGTAATTTCATCATCGAGGCAATAGATAAAAATATCCTGCGCCTGTTGATTGTTGGTAATGCGAAATTTACTGTTGATATAATTTTGCATATTGTATTCATAGCGGTCCAAATGATCTTCGGTGATGTTGGTAAGCACGGCAACATCGGCCCGAAAATCTTTGATATCATCTAATTGAAAGGAGCTGATTTCAATTACATACAAAGCCTTTGGATCAATAGCAACCTGCTTTGCAAATGAAATTCCGATATTACCTACCATTGCACAATCGGCACCAGCCGCTTTGCAAATATGGTAGGTTAATGAGGTGGTAGTGGTTTTACCATTGGTGCCGGTAATCGCAATAATTTTGCTGTTACCTTTATAACGGTAAGCCAATTCAATTTCGCTGATGATGGGTACAGCCATTGCCCGGATTTTTTTTACCAGTTCATTTTTTTCTGGTATACCCGGGCTCTTCATCACTTCGCTTGCATTTAAAATTTTTTCTTCGCTGTGAAAATTTTCTTCAAATGCAATGTTGTTTTGTTGTAACTCCTGTTTAAATATTTCACTGATAGCACCGCCATCACTAACGAATACATCATAGCCCTGCTGCTTTGCAAGGATGGCTGCACCAACACCGCTTTCACCGGCACCTAATATGACCATTCGTTTTTTCAAGTGAAATAATTTGTTCAGTTGTTTTGTTTAATAAAAAAATTGGTTCTTCCTAAGCATAGAATTTAACAGGTCTATACGTTCATCTTATTGGTTATTAGTTTATACAGGACGAATAAAAAGGGTTTTTCAAAAGCATAGAACTTAACGGGTCGTTTTCTTTAAGTAACTAACCGCCCATTAGACAGTTTATCAGTTTTTCATTGGTAAAGGATTGTTATTACTCTTGCTATAAACTCAATTCAAAATAATCTTATCTTAATTTTAATGTACCAATTGCCAACACCACACATAAGATTGTTACAATCCAAAATCGCACTGCAATCTTACTTTCATGATACCCCAGTTTTTGGTAATGGTGATGCAAGGGGCTCATCAAAAACACACGTCGCCCCTCGCCATACTTTCGCTTGGTATATTTGAAATATGTTACCTGAATCATCACACTTAAATTTTCAACCAAAAACACAAAACAGAAAAACGGAATCAGCAATTCTTTACGTACAATAATGGCCAATGCTGCAATGATGCCGCCCAATGCAAGACTTCCGGTATCGCCCATGAAAACCTGTGCCGGGTAAGCATTGTACCACAGAAAGCCAATGCATGCACCAACAAAAGCTGCAATAAAAATTGACAATTCTCCCAGGTTGGGTATGTACATAATGTTCAGGTATTCGGCAAATTTTATATTGCCGCTTACATACGCAAATATGCCCAGACAAATACCAATGATGGCGCTCACTCCTGTTGCCAATCCATCCAATCCGTCGGTAATATTTGCACCATTGCTAACCGCCGTTACAATAAATATTACGATGATAATATAAATGATGTAGGTATAATCGGCCAAACTTTGTGGTAACAATTTGGCGTAATTAAACTCATGTGTTTTTACAAATGGAATAGTAGTGATGGGTGTTTTTACAGTTACAAAACGATGAGGCTTTCCGTCGATAAATACCGTGTCTTCTTTTAATTTTCTTTCGCCAACCTGTATTACCGGTTGTGTTGTATTACTTGAAATAACTTCTCTCTTCACGGTTACACTCGAACTAAAATTTAGTGTTACCCCCACAATAATTCCCAATACAACCTGTCCAAATATTTTAAACCGGCCGGCCAATCCATCGCTGTCGCTTTTTTTATAAACCAACCCTTTTTGTTGAGCAATACGCTTTGATCTTATTTTTAAATAATCATCAATAAACCCAATGGTACCCAGCCATACCGTACTTAACAACATCAAACGGATATACACTTTATCCAGATTAGCTAGTAACAAAGTGGGAATAATAATTGCCAGAATGATGATGATACCACCCATTGTTGGCGTGCCCTTTTTTTGCTGTTCACCGGCAAGCCCAAGATCCCTTACACTTTCGCCCAATTGCTTTTTTTGCAGATAATTAATTATTTTTTTTCCATAAACAGTTGTAATGATCAAGCTTAAAATAACAGCAGCCAATACCCTGAAAGTGATGAATTGAAACAACCCACTTCCGGGAAACCTGGAACTTGTCCAGTGATTCGTTAGCCAATCAAATAAGTGATACAGCATGTTTTTTCTTGATCCGGTTATTCCGGTTATTATTTTAATTTAATAAATTATTTTTCCAACAACTCAAACATTTCATTCAACACCTGCTTATCATCAAAATCGTATTTCACTCCTTTTATATCCTGATATTTTTCATGTCCTTTTCCTGCCACTAAAACAATATCTTCTTTATCAGCAAGGCTTACAGCCGTTTTAATAGCTTCTTTTCTATCAGCGATGCTGATGTATTTTTTTCTGGATACCACATTAACACCAGCCTCCATTTCCTTCAATATCTGCAGGGCATCTTCACTTCGTGGATTATCAGAAGTAAAGATTACTCGATCACTATATTCACAGGCAACCTCTGCCATGATGGGGCGTTTTGTTTTATCCCTGTCGCCGCCACAACCCACAACGGTTATAATTTGTGTTTGACCCTGGCGCAAGTTTTTTAGAGTTGCCAAAACATTTAATAATGCATCGGGCGTATGAGCATAATCAACAATGCCTACAATTTTATCCTGCTTACTTACAGTATAATCAAATCTTCCTTCGGCGCCTTCCAAGTTGCTCAAAGCCTGTAGCACATCCATTTTTTCTTCTCCTAAACAAATTGCTGCTGCATAAACTGCCAAAATATTATACGCATTAAATTCACCAATCAATCTAAAATAAACCTCCTGCTCATTGATCATCATATGCAATCCGGCAAGACTGTTTTCTAAAATTTTCCCTTTAAAATCAGACAAGGTTTTGAGGCTGTAGTAATACTTTTTTGCAACCGTATTCTGCAACATCACAGCACCTCTTTTATCATCAATATTGCTGATGGCAAAAGCCGTTGAAGGCAACTGATCGAACCAAGATTTTTTTACTTTTATATACTCATCAAATGTTTTGTGATA
>JANPAP010000174.1:0-4509 GCA_031429975.1 Chitinophagaceae bacterium | reverse complement strand
ACGCCGGGTGTTTACGAAAGTTCCTACATAGGTTTTGGCAAACAAGGATTAACTTTTGACCAGCCTGGTAATTACCAGATCCGTGCAGTATTTTATCATGAAGATGGTTCCAGAATTGTTTCGGAAACACTGAATTTAAAAGTAAAATACCCGGTTGGAAAACATGATGATGAAATTGCAGATTTATTTATGACCGACGAAGTGGGCCATTTATTTGCACTTATGGGATCGGATGGTGAATATCTGAAAAAAGGAAACGATGCATTAAAACTTGTTGCCGATAAATACAAAGATCATCCATTGGCAGTTTATTCACAGTTTATACAAGGGGTAAATCAACAACGCACTTTTAAAACTATTACTCCCGAAAAAACAATGCTTGTAAGAAAACCAAACTTTGCAGGCGGTGAAGCATTACTGAACGAGGTTATTGAAAAATCGAAAGCTGGAAACGGGTTAGACAATATCAGTTTAAACCAATCCATGCAAATTTTGGCAAAAGCCTATCAACGTGAAGGAAATATGAAAGCTGCAGAAAGCACCGTAAAAAATATAGTAGCACATTTTAATAAACAACCAATCAGACAAGAGGTAAAAGAAATGATTGCGTTACATTCAGCTACCATATTGCAATCGGAAAAAGAAGAGGATCATCACGATGAAAGTTAATTAATGTCAGGAAAAATGGGCGTTTATTAATTTAACAGGGTCGAAAATTTTCGACCCTGTTTTTTATCAGCGTTTGCTAATAGCTGTTAGTACAAAGGGTTGCCCAGCCCATAGTTCATTGGGTTTTATTTCTTTAATAGCCCCACTGAATTTAATTTTCAAATCAGATTCTTGAAATGATAAAGGAAGATTACAGGGTAATAATGGCATCGAATCTGCAGCTACCCGAATTCCCAAATTTATATTATCGATATAAAAAACAGTTCCCTCTTTATCACTAATAATTTCAATTGTTTTGCTTTCAGTTAAACAATCGGTTTCATTAACCGCCTCCAAACCGGAAGCATTATTTTGATGTTCATTTTCCATTGTACAAGAAATTAAAAAGCTGAATAAAATTATGTAACGATACATACAGAAAAATACAACAATTTTTTTTGAATTAAAACAGCAAGTTATTTTTGAAGAACAAAATATTGGAGTGTTTATAAAAAATTGCAACAGCAAGTTGTATGCTAAATGTCTTTTAAAAAAAGGCTATCTAGAATTTCAAATCAAAAACTAATTACTTTTTTTATACCCCCAATTTTACAGAACTAAAAATAAAAAAACTCAAACTACTTTTCAATAAAGCAATACCGTTTAAAAAGACTTTTGAAATAAATAAATTCACTTAATTTACAAGCGGCTGTTTTTAATAATGCAGTTTTGGTTGGTTTTGTTTTTAAACCGGCACCAGGCTTGAGATTAAAGGATTGGCCTTTGCCGGACAGATGATTGAAATTGACATGGAAGCACATTTTATTAATTAGCTTTTTTGAGCCCGATATTTTATCGACCATTTTATAATGATTCATTATTTATTAACCCTTTTTATGAAAAAATATAGCACTACAACCTTTCTATTGTTTGCAATTACTACCCTAATTATAAGTTGCAGTACCAGCAAAAAAAATGTTTATCAAACTACCAAAAATTATCAGCCTGATAATAAAGCACTGTACGACACAATTGTAAGTTTAGACAGTATTTTTTTTGAAGCCTATAATACCTGTACTAATAATATGGATAAATATGCATCCTTCATTTCCGACAATCTTGAATTTTATCACGATAATGGCGGATTAATGAAATCGAAGAATGATTTTATGGAAGCCACCAAAAAAAATATCTGTGGTAAAATTACTCGGCAATTGGTACCAGGCAGCATTGAAGTGTACCCGATAAAAGATTATGGTGCGGTGGAAATTGGATTGCATAAATTTCACAATAACCAGGAACCGGTTGGCAACCCATCAAAGGTTGGCCGCTTTATGATTATATGGCATATCGAAAATAATCAATGGAAAATTTCAAGAGTAGTTAGCCTTCATTAAAAAATTTGTTAAATGAAAATTATTGCAATACTGCATATCCAAATAAAACAGAAAATTGCTTACACCAAATCAACACATGATTGTTAGTGCTGTAATTAAATGATGCATCCAATTCAAATTTAAAATTACCACTCATTGCATTTAAAAAACTCACTTCCTGGTATGGACTGCCATTATTATTTGGCGAAAGCCAAACCCTTAAATCAGGGCCACTATCCGTACTGAAATTTTCAAACACAAGAAATATTTTATTAGCAGCATCTCTTACAATCTTAACAGTACCACTGCTTACATGTACACCACTTACAATATTTCCGGTTGCAATTGTTACCGGCAATGGAACATTTACAACAGCACCTGATGTTGTTTCTTTTTTGCAAGATGCAAATATCAAAATGCTAATTAGAGTTACACTGATAATTTTTTTCATAAATATTTTTATTGATTTAAAATAAATACGTAAAATCAATTAAATGGTTGCTGCAAGAAAAATTTTCAACACATTTTTAATTCGAAAAAAAAATTTTGAATCAGTAACTAGTTAGTGAAAACGAACATTTTTTTTTATATTAGATACACTCACCAAAATTATTCATTATGAAAAAGCAATTACTTATAGCGCTGTTTATGATCCCTTCGTTGTTTAGTTTTTCTCAAAAAAAAGTATCGGGCAAAATTTTGGATGCAAATAATTCGGCTCCTTTAATTGGAGCCACTGTAAGTGCAAAAGGATCTGCAGCAGTTACGCTAACAGATTCAAAGGGCATGTTTTTATTTACCGTTCCTGAGGCAACAAAAACAATTGTTATTAGTTATGTAAGTTTTGAAACCAAAGAAGTTTCTATCAACGGAAATTCGGAAGGATTAGAAATAGGACTGATAAACACCGGTTCCTTAACCGAGGTTACCGTTGTTGGTAGTAGAAATCTTTCCCGATCTAGTATTGGTACACTTGCTGCCATTGATATCATTCCAGTGGCACAAATTACCAATCAGGTAGGGCAAATTGATTTAAATCAATTACTCACTTATGTAGCTCCTTCTTTTCAAAGTAGCCGGCAAACCATTTCGGATGGTACCGATCATATTGACCCTGCACAGTTAAGAGCATTGGGTAGCGATCAGGTGTTGGTTTTGATAAATGGAAAACGCCGTCACCAAAGTGCTCTCGTAAATGTAAACGGTACGGTTAACAGAGGCCAGGTGGGTACCGATTTAGGTGCGATACCTGCTACTGCTGTGGAACGTATTGAGGTTTTACGGGATGGCGCATCTGCACAATATGGTAGTGATGCCATTGCAGGAGTTATCAATATTATTTTAAAAAAATCAACCAACGGATTAACAGGAAATATTTCATACGGTACCAATAGCAGCTCCTACAAAAAAAATTACGCTTTTAATAAATTAAATAATAAAAACCCCGATGATAAAACCAGTGTTTCCGATGGTGGTAGTTTTCAGGCCGGATTGAATTATGGTTTTAAGTTGAATAAAAAAGGATTTTTAAATATCAATGCAGAATATTTCAGGCGTGATTTATCGAACAGAACGGGCACTTATACCGGACAGATTTATCCATCGGTTGGCGGACAGGTAAAAGATGATAGCATAATGGCTGCCAGAGGTACCAACAGAAACACTTTTGACATGCGGATTGGTAACTCAAAAATTAATGGTGGTTCGATAATGTTTAACAGCGAGTACGAAATTTGCAAGGATTGGAAACTGCAGGTATTTGGAGGTTTCAGCAAAAAAAATGGTGAGGCTGCAGGATTTTACCGCTATCCAAACTCCGTATTTAGTGGTGCCGGATCTTTGTATAGAGATATGGCATTGGCAAAATTCCCAAATGGTTTTTTACCCCTAATTCAAACTAATATTAAAGACATTTCCTTATCAACCGGCGTTGCAGGGAAATTTGGAAAATGGAATGCCAGTTTCAGTAATACTTTGGGTGTAAATACTTTTGGATACACCGTAAATAATTCCATTAATTACACACAATTTGCAGTAACTGCAAACCCACAATCTAAATTCGATGCAGGTAGTATCCGGTTTTTACAAAACACTATCAACGCCGATATGTCCAGAAATTTTCCAGTATTGGAAGGATTAAATGTGGCTTATGGTGCTGAGTTTCGGATGGATCAATATAAACAAACTGCCGGAGAAGAAGCATCCTATAAAAACTACAATACCACTTCTGGAGCAGCATCCGGTGCACAGGTTTTTGCTGGTTTTACACCTACCTATGCAGGTAATTTCAGCCGGAACAGTTTTGCGTTATATGCCGATTTGGAGCAGGATATTACGAAAGACTTTTTGGTTACCGGTGCTTTGCGTTTTGAAAATTACAGCGATTTTGGAAGCACATTAAATTACAAAATTGCCGCCCGGTATAATATTATTAAAGAACTTACCATACGAGCTTCCAGCTCATCTGGCTTTAGGGCGCCCAGTA
>JANPAP010000173.1:0-5181 GCA_031429975.1 Chitinophagaceae bacterium | reverse complement strand
CTGCCGGCGAAATTTGGTACCCGGTGCTCTCCGGAACATTAACTACACTGGCTCCATTTGTTCCCTTACTGTTTTGGCCCGGCATCATTGGTAAGTTTATGGTTTACCTGCCCACGATGTTAATTTTTACATTATCCGCTTCATTGATTGTTGCCTTTATTATGAACCCTGTTTTTGCAGTTGATTTTATGAATCATCCCGAAGGACATAAAGAAAAAAAATCGGCCATATTTAAAAAACCTGTTTTTTGGGCCATCCTTATTTTTGGGCTACTGTTCAACGTTATTGGCATGGTAAAAAATGCTTCAGTGGAAGGTATTGTAACCGGTACCGATATTATCAATCCGGGAAGCACTTATCATTTTTTTGGAAACCTCTTATTCTTTTTTGCTGCCCTGGTTTTATTAAACCGTTTTGTACTGGACAGTGCCATCAATGGTTTTCAAAACAAGGCATTGCCCTGGATTATGAACCATTACGAAAACCTGTTGCGTTGGGCATTAAAAGGATGGAGGCCGGTATATTTATTATTGGCAACCATTTTTTTATTCTTCTTTTCTGTATTCTTTTTTAAAGCCAGAGAAGTACCCGTAGTGTTTTTTCCTCAAGGCGATCCCAACTTTATTTATGTTTATTTAAAATTACCCGTTGGTACCCGAGTACAATACACCGACTCTCTGACTCATATTTTAGAAACCCGTGTTAACAAGGTTTTGGAAATTGAAAAAGAAAAAACAAATCCTTTGGTTGAAAGTATCATCACCAATGTGGCTGTGGGTGCCGGTGATCCACAAAGCGGCGACCGTAGCACAAGAAGCGAATTGGGCCGTATACAAATTTCATTTGTTGAGTTTGAAAAAAGACATGGCAAATCAACCAAACCTTATTTAGATGCCATCCGCAATGAATTAAAAAATATTCCCGGCAGCGAAATTTCTGTCGATCAGGAAAAAGGCGGGCCACCAACTGACCCTCCCATCAATATTGAAATTGCCAGTGAACAATTTGATGACCTTACCAAAACAGCGGTAAGCCTTAAAAATTATTTGGACTCAATCAATACAAATGGTGTTGAAGAATTGAAGATGGATATCGATTTAAAAAATCCCGAAATCACTTTAACGGTTGACAGGGAAAGAGCCTTGATTGCCGGTGTAAGCAGCGCCCAGATTGGCATGCAGCTACGTACCGCTTTGTTTGGCAAAGAAGCTTCAAAAATAAAAGACGGAGAAGATGAATACAAAATTCAGGTTCGCAATAATAAATCGCAGCGAAACAGTTTGAGCGATTTATTGAATATGGAAATTGTGTTTCGTGATTTTGCCAGTGGTGGACAAATAAAAAGAGTGCCCATCAGCAGTGTGGTAAAAGTAGATTTAACCAGTACGGTGGGAAGTGTAAAAAGAAAAAATCTAAAACGGATCATTACTTTAAGAAGCAATGTGCTGAGTGGTTTTACTGCCAATGAAGTAAATGCAAACATTGCCAAACACATCGAAAACTTTAAACAGAAACCAGAAACTGTATCCATAAAACAAACCGGCGAAGGCGAACAACAGGCAGAAACCGGCGCATTTTTAGGAAAAGCATTGGCCATTGCTTTGATATTAATTCTGTTTATTTTGGTTTTACAGTTTAACTCGGTTAGTAAATCGGTAATTATTTTAACCGAAATTATTTTTAGTGTAATTGGCGTATTGCTGGGTTTTGGTATTACAAAAATGGAAGTATCGGTTGTAATGACGGGTATTGGAATTGTAGGCCTGGCGGGTATTGTAGTAAAGAATGGTATTTTGGTAATTGAGTTTGCCGATGAATTAAGAAGCCGTGGATTAAAAACAAGAGAAGCGGTGGTACAGGCAGGAAAAACCCGTATCATTCCGGTATTGCTTACTGCATTGGCAGCCATACTTGCGCTGGTGCCATTGGCCACCGGATTTAATATTGACTTTGTAAAAATGTTTTCCGATTTAAATCCGCATATTTTCTTTGGCGGTGATAATGCAAAATTTTGGAAACCGCTAAGCTGGACCATTATTTTTGGATTGGCATTTGCATTTTTTATGACACTGGTAATGGTACCTGCCATGTACCTAATTGCCGAACGGTTAAGAAGGCCCATGCGTAAAATGTTTGGTGGCAAATGGATCAGCATGTTAGGTATACCACCACTTACAATATTATTTTTACCATTAATGCTGGTAACCTTAATTAAACAAAGGAATATGGTTACCAGAAGAAAATCAAAAAGGGAAATTGAAGATGATGTTTTCAATGGAAGTTGGTTTTAGAAAAAGTAAAATCCGATAAATAATAAAGCTGCAAATTCTTAATTGAGTTTGCAGCTTTATAATTTCCAGATGCAGAAAGCGTCGTCCATAATTTGGAAAATTTAGTGTTTTTAAATATTGTACTTAATTGATTTTCAATAGTTTGATATGTGGCACAATATGGGGATTATAATTAGCAACACAATCAAAATTTTAATCCCCCTAAAAAAAAAATTATGAAAACTTTACTTATCATCGCCGCTTTAATTGCAACAAGCTTTACCGGCTTCTCACAAAATATTTGTGCAACTTCTTTCAAAAGAAATAATGGTAACGGCACTTGTGGATCAGAAGGCCAATTACGGCTTAGCTTTCCCGTTAGTTGCCCTGCTTCTGTACCGTATATCGATTCGGTTTATGTAGCAGATGCAAAATGGAATGTAACATTTGCTGCACCCGATGTATCCAAGTGTGGTGGTGGTAATGGTTATATTGGATACTGTGTAACATCAGGTAATATGCCTCCTGCAAATACCTGGACCATCTTTTTTAGATTGCCCAATGGCAGTACCTACAGTTGTGTAGTTGAAGCATCCGGAACTGTAATTCTTCCAGTAAAAATTGTTTCGTTTGATGCTGTACAATTCGGTAACACAATTACCTGTAAATGGGAAACAGCAGAAGAAATAAATAACAATCATTTTGAATTGGAAAGATCATTGGATGGAATAAATTATTCTACCATCAGCAATATACCAGCGCTTCAAAACAGCTCAAGCAGTAAAAAAGTTTATCAATACAGCGATAATATATTTTCAATAATGAATAACAATACTGTTTACTACAGATTGAAGCAAGTTGATAATAATTATAGCTCAACATATAGTAGTGTATTGGTTATCCGATTAAATAATAATGGCGGCAGCAAAGTACAAATTGCGCCCAATCCATTTATTGATAATGTAGTGATCAATTTTAAATCGGAAGTAAAAGGAAAGGCCGAAATAAAAATTATCAACTTTTCTGGCGGAACTGTTACTACAAAAAACTTTATGGTAAACAATGGCAGCAACAGCATTCAAATTCCGGGAATGGATAATTTATCAAAAGGAGTTTATGTAGTACAGGTAAGTATAAACGGCGTATTAGCAGGCAGCCAGCGAATTGTAAAAAATTAAACGAAATAAAATATTAATTATAAAAACAGGAACCATGAAATATTTATTATGCACTTCAATTATTTTAATGCTGGTAGTATTTAAAGTACAATCACAATTTACAACCAACATGTTGATAGTATCTAAAGCAAAAAACACAACATCTTTGGTTCCTGTAAACTTAAAAGCAATTGCTGTAAAAAATACATGCGAAATAAGTTGGAAAGCAATAAGCAAAATACAGGTAAGCCGTTATGAATTGGAAAAAAGTAATGACGCCGAAAACTTTAATTATGTAACTGCAGTTCCAGGAAATAAAAAAGCCATTACAACCTATTCAATCAATGATAAAAACTTAACTACCGGTTTAAATTATTACCGGTTAAAAATAATAGATAATGAAGGCAGCATTTACTACAGCAGCATTGCGGCTTTTAATATGAATGATGTGATGGATGAAATAAAAATACAGCCCACTGTAGTTTCGGATGAGTTATTAATTTGGTTAACTCAAAACATTCAAATCAATAAAACAACCATTACAGATTTAATGGGAAAAGAATTTTCAACCAGCAAACCAACACTAAAATATTCAAATCTGGCAACTGTAAATGTTTCTCATTTACCAAGAGGGACTTATAAAATAAACATCATTTCCAATAATGGTAACAGCACAAAAATACAGTTTTCAAAAAAATAGTTCAACCAATCCACCAGTTAAAACCTTGTGATACCTTTCACAAGGTTTTTTTATTTTAGATAAGTTGATAAGAATTATTTTTGTTTTCACTAAAAAATAAAACAATGCCACAAAATCATGAAATTGATTATAAAATTTATGGTGAAGAATTACAGTTTGTTGAAATAGAACTGGATCCCAACGAAACCGTTATTGGCGAACCCGGCGGTTTTATGATGATGGATAATGAAATACAAATGCAAACACTTTTTGGCGATGGCAGTCAACAAAACCAGGGTGGTTTATTGGGAAAATTATTAAGTGCCGGTAAACGTTTACTGGTAGGAGAAAATTTATTTATGACGGCATTTACTAATACCGGCCAGGGCAAAAAACATGTAAGTTTTGCAGCGCCCTATACCGGTAAAATAATTGCATTGGATTTATCAAAATACCAGGGAAAAATAATTGCACAGAAAGATGCATTTTTATGTGCAGCCAAGGGAGTAAGCATTGGCATTGAGTTTCAGCGGAGGCTGGGTACCGGCATTTTTGGTGGCGAAGGTTTTATAATGGAAAAACTGGAAGGTGATGGAATGGCTTTTGTACATGCCGGTGGCTATGTAATTGAAAAGGAATTACAGGCCGGTGAGATTTTAAAAATTGATACCGGTTGTGTGGTTGCATATACTGCCGGCGTTGATTTTGATATCGAATTTATTAAAGGAATAAAAAACTGGATGTTTGGAGGCGAAGGATTATTTTTTGCAGTGATGAGGGGGCCCGGAAAAGTGTGGATTCAATCCTTACCCATCAGCCGGTTGGCCGGACGTTTGCAACAATATGCATCAATTGGTGGACGCAAAGAAGAAGGTAGTATTTTAGGTGGACTTGGAAATTTACTGGATGGTAGAGAATAGAAAATTTGCTTAGTAATTGATAAAAATATTATTGATTCTGATTATTGTTTTCTGGCCTGCCAGGTCCAGGAAAGATTATTAGTACCTGCCGGTGGCGGGGTGGTATAATAGATAAATATAGAAACTGAATTTGCCGTTAAATAACTGATATCTGC
>JANPAP010000172.1:0-1903 GCA_031429975.1 Chitinophagaceae bacterium | reverse complement strand
CCTTGCTGCATCCGGTGCCTCATATTCACCACTTCCGGTAAGAATATGTATATGATTACTGCTTCTTATCTGTTCTAAAACATGATGGTCGGTTAAGTTAGGTATGTAATGACAGGGGGAATTGTAATACACTTGTTCATCATAAAAACCTTTTGTGTATTCCGTTAAATTATACACGCCGCTCATAGCAATCACGCCATTAATTAAATCTGGGCGTTTCAACAATAAATTCATGCTGTGCAATGCACCAAAGGAAGCACCGGAAATAATAATGGGCGTATCCCAGGAAGTGTTGTTCTTTATAAAGGGGATTACTTCATTATAGATGTATTCATTAAACTGGTTGTGGCGGATGGCTTTGTGTTCGCCCTGCATTTCGTTATTGAGCCAACTTTCATTATTGATACTGTTTACCGAAAATACTTTTACTTTACCGCCGTTAATTTGTGGTGCCAATGATTCGATGAGTTGAAAGCGTTCATACTCCAGATAATCGGCTGCTGCCGTAGGTACCAGCAATAATGCAAATCCATAATGGCCGTACATTACTACCGGCATTTCTTTTTCTAATGATGGGCTGTACCAGCTTGATAAATGTCTCTCCATATTTATTGTTGAAATTTTTTTTGATGATTGATTTTATAATACGCCTTCTTTTATTTCGGTCCACAACTCACGGTAACATTTAGCCGCATAACTGCTGTTGGCAAATTCCATGATCGGCGCTTTGTAAACCCCCATTTTTTCTACATCGCTTAAATAAGGAATATAGTTTTGAAAAAAGCGTTTGTCTTTATACAACTCTTCCATTATTTCGTTGTGCATATTTTTACGAAGATCGGTCATGGTAAAAAAGCACATCATTTTTTTTATATCGAGTTCTTTTTCTTTAAAATAATCTTTAACCATATTGTAAGTGCGGATGGATAAAGTGCTTGGGATTACCGGCATCAAAACAATATCAGCGGCATTAAAAATATTTTCGCTGAGGGCGCTAAAGCCGGGGTGACAATCAATAAAAAGAAAATCATATTCCTTATCCAATTGCTTGATTACCGATTTTAACCGGTTCTTATTTCCTTTCATTTCTTCCAACATGATGTCAAAACTTTTTGCACTGCTGTCGGCAGGAATTACATCGAGTAATTCAAAATCACTGCTCATGATGGCGCTTTCCAGATCGGCATCTTTTGTAATCAATTTTTTTATTCCGGGATGTGTTTTGGGTTTTACTTTATAATAAAAACTGGAAGAGCCCTGTGGGTCGATATCCCATAATAAAGTTTTGAATCCATCTGCTGCTGCCAGATAAGCAAAGTTTACGCAACTGGCCGTTTTTCCTACACCGCCTTTTAAATTGTAAAGTGCAATGGTAATCATGTTGATGGCTTTTTTGGTTGATATGAAAGATAGGGAAAAAATGTTTGTCAGGGTAGGTTTTCTAAATCATTCAGGTCCTTAAATCTACCAGCAGCTTTTTTGGCTTTTTTTAAATCGTTATAATGAACCAATTTGATATTCAATCCATCTTCATTATAATTCTGGGCAATTGTAAAACAATCCATGAAATTTAATTCACCCATTTTGGTCATGATATCAATGGCTACGGGCGGCTTTCCAAAGCGGTAAACATCCCATTGTTTATGCGTTAAAAAATTTTCTTCTGTCATGTCGAAAACGGGCATCTTAAACTCCTGAAATGCACTAACTATTTTTTTATAGTTTGATTTTGTTTTATTTACCCAAATGTCCATATCGCCTGTTGTTCGGGAATAACCATGTAAAATAACAGCATACCCACCCACCAATAAATACTCTACTTTACTGTTATTAAGTGCCAGCAGAAAATCTCTAAAATCCTGATTAAATATATTACCCATGTTTAAAGGCGCTGGCTTTAAAA
>JANPAP010000171.1:0-2602 GCA_031429975.1 Chitinophagaceae bacterium | reverse complement strand
ATGAAGTGTGAAAACTTCTTCAATAAAAAAATAAAAATTAACCAAATGAAAAATATTATTTCTTGTTTCTTACTGTTGGCGTTTGTTACTTTTAAAAGCTATGCACAAAAACCAATTGAAGTTAGTAAATTTAATTTTTTAGTATTTGCAACTGATCAGGAGTTTGAAGACTATGGCAATTTCCTTAGCAAAAGCACTCAAGGGGATATTCTAAAATTCCATGAATCTATCAAGTTCAATAGCAAGGGAAAGGCCAGTTACGATGAAAAGAATGTCGGCGAGTTGGCAACAGATCAACAACAAATGGATTACACTTTAAGTGTAGATGGAATTGTTGAAATAAATGGAGTTCTTATGAAACCGATTGAAGACAACAAATTCTTATTAACTATGGTTACTTCAAACGTTAATAGCGAAAGTTATAATCGCTTGGCAAAAGGAGAGTATGATAAAGAAACTATGAACAAATTTGCAACAAACAGACCAAAGAAATTAAGAATTGAATTATATGAGTTCATTAAAAAAACACCGGCAGGTTATGAAGAAAATGAAGCATTTCCTGAATCCGATAATCGACGACCTTTTTGGGGTAAAATATGTGGGGATCATACGGTTTGTATCCCGAATGCAGAAACTGGAGGATGTGATACATACACTGGAACCTATTGTTGTAAATATAGATTCTGGATTGAGACAAGTTGCTATTGGGAGGAATAAAATTAAATCGAATCTTGTTATGAAGTTAGTGATATGAATTTTATATCACTAACTTTAAAATTAATGCTATGCCTACTAAATTAACTTCGCTTTGTATTTTATTTATAGTATTTACCAATAATGTTTTAGCCCAAGATAAAACTTTTGTCATTGTCGATGGAAGTGATGGATTCCCGTTATCATTTGTTACAGTTAAGATATTGAACCAAAATCGTGGCTTTCATGCGGATAGCAATGGACTCGTAAAACTTCCAATTAATTTAATAGACACAATACTAATTGAACACTCTGGATATTTTAGTTTAAAGGCAAAGGTTGATTTAAAAAAAGACACCTTTTTTTTGAATAGAAAAATATATCAATTAACCCCAATAATAATTGGGAAATTTAAGAACGAACGCCAAGTTGGGAATTTAAAGTTTAAGCGAAGTTTCTCTGTCAATATTTCAAATGCCAAAGAGTATGCATTGAAAATTGATTTGTCTACTATCAAAGAAGTAAGTATTTATAAGGTAAGAAAAATTTATTTACCAATAGAATTTGATGGTATAGAATCGAATAGTGCCTACTGTAAAATACACTTATATAAAGCAAATGAAAAAGGAGAGCCAGCTGAAGATTTGCTTACCAAACCAGTTATTATTGACAAAAACTATAAATGGGAAAATGGATTTTACGTAGATATTTCTGAGCAAAACCTAATCCTATCAGAAGAAATCCTTTTTTTAGGCATAGAGTGCATTATTGATCCGCAAGATTACTCACAAAATAAAAAAACATCTATTAAAGGGGGAAAAGATTATCAAATTAAATTATTCTGTACAGGCAAAAATCAATTTTTCGATACATCATTCAATCATACTTTTTTAAGGCTTTTGGACAGTAAACATTATGTTTGGTCTGGATCAAAAAATTCTATTTACCCTCCGAGTTTTTCTGCCGGTTTAGTTATTATAACTCATTAGAAGTTTCAATTTAAGAATTAGTAAAATAAAATTGTGTGTACCAAAATATTTATATTGCTTGGCCTATTATTTTGTTGCCTTGGCTTAAGTTTAAGCCAAGATACCCTGCAATCAAAATCACCGAAATCAAAATCCACCAAACCCGAAATCTTCACCTCTGGTTTTATTGATATTATGAACAGTGGCGTTAAAATTTGAAGCATTTTAAATAAATTTACCCCCCCCCCAATTTATTCAAAATCATTTCTAGCATTTGCTGTTGCTGTTTAAAATAGGCATCCATAAAATCTTTGGGAAGGTTGTAGTAATTTTCTATTTGTCCCAATCCATTAGCGCTTGTACTAATGCTGCCGCTTTCAAATATATTAGTGCTGTCATTCTCTGCTATCAGCCATTTACGGGTTACATCAAATTCTTCTGCCACCCGTTTTACAAATTCATCATTTTCCGTTACTTCTTTTTCATCGTTTTCATAGCGGCTGTACACAGGTTGAGATACAGTTAATCTGTGCATCATTTCAGTTTGATTAAGCTTGTTGATTACACGAAGCATCTTTAGTTTTTTTCCAAAGCTCATAATGGTTGTTTTTGTTTATGGGTTAATAGTGAAAAAGCAGGAATGAATAGTTTATTCACCAGCCGAATATTTTATTCAAAAAAAGAATAGCCTATTCCAATTATGAATAATTTATTCGGATAGATATATTCATTTTTGAATTGCAAAACGAATTTGCTGTTGCACTTGTTTCTTTGGAGATTTTTAAACCAAATTGATTATTTAAAGGAAAAGGAGTTTGGTAAATGTAGGGGAAACATATTAGTATTATAAATGAATTAATACTTGGTAAAAATACGTTGCCAATTTGCTCAATTATTTATAAATACTAAATGTATAAACTACGGTTTTGCAAAGCATCTGC
>JANPAP010000170.1:0-8687 GCA_031429975.1 Chitinophagaceae bacterium | reverse complement strand
TTTCCAAGGTATTTGCTTCGGAAGGAAGTAGTTGTTCATATTCCAATCCTTCTAATTCTTTACCTATAAATTCGGTGATGATTTTGAATGGAAGTTTCTTAGGCTTAACATATGTTGATTCGAAATCTGAACGTATAGCAGTAGATTGTCCTATTAGGTGATCAATATTGTTTGATATCTTTCCGTCAATTAACCAATCATTCACTATGTCTTTTAAAGGTGTACTACTTTCAGGAAAATCTGTAAAATATTTACTAACTAAGTTTTTTGCAAGTATAACATTAATTGGTTGATATGTGTATTGATTAAAAGTTCTTACCAAAACATAATCAATATTTGGTCCAACGGTTAAACCAAGGTTTGAAGGAAGTGTCCATGGTGTAGTTGTCCAGGCCAAAAGAAAAACAGCCCCCCCATCCCCTGAAGGGGTGATTGAAGAATTGCCAGACAAAGCAGCAACAATTTTTTTATTTGCAGGATGTTCGTAAGCCTCTCCTTCGGATGGGTTGGGGAGGCGAAACATCGCTACCGCACTCGTATCCTTTACATCCTTATAAGTTCCCGGCTGGTTTAATTCATGACTTGATAAACCTGTACCAGCAGCAGGTGAGTATGGCTGAATGCTTACGCTTTCATACAAATAACCCTTCTTATACAATTCACTCAAACACCACCAAAGAGATTCAACATAATTATTTTCGAAGGTTACGTAGGGATTTTTTAAATCAACCCAATAACCCATTTTTTGTGTAATTGAATCCCACTTATCTTTAAACCGCATTACTACCTCACGGCATTTTTTGTTATAATCTTCAACAGATATTTTAGTGCCGATATCTTCCTTTGTAATGCCTAATTCTTTTTCCACTCCCAATTCAATTGGAAGGCCATGTGTATCCCAACCCCCTTTGCGTTTTACCTGAAATCCCTGCATGGTTTTGTACCGGCAAACCAAATCTTTTAATGTTCTGGAAATTACATGATGAATGCCGGGCATACCGTTTGCACTTGGCGGCCCTTCGTAAAAAACAAATGGAATTTTGCCTTCACGTAACGCTACACTTTTTTCGAATGTGTTTTCCTTTTCCCATTTTGCCAAAATTTCTTCGCTAATCCGGGGTAAGTTTAAGTTTTGATACTCTTTGTATTTGGCTGACATAATTTTATTACTATCTAACTTATAAATGTTGGCAAAGGTAATAAAATAGGGATTTGCAGCGACCAATAAATACGCTTGTATAAAAATTTAATGAAACTAATTATACTGTGTTATCCACAACAATCCATTTTGGCATAATATTAGACTGTACCTAATTACAATTTAATCAGAATAGCAACATACAACATCGGCTATAAAATATTTTTACAATAAATAGAATTTACAATTTTAATACAGGATAAAATAAAGGTTGGTTTTAGGTTTTATTAGGTAAGAGGGAAGTTTAAACACTTCCTTCTTTTATTTAAAAAATTAGCCCTGTCAATATTTTAATAATTCATTTTTGAATTTGCGTATAAAAAAAGACACTTAAAAAGTGCCTTTTAAAAAAGTTGTTTATTAATCAGTTTACAAAACCTTATCAAGCTGCAATTCAATTTTTGAAAGCACACTTAAAAATTCTTTTTCAATCATTCCATTTTTATCGCCAGCGGCCTGGGTAGCATACCAAATCATTACCATGGCAATATAATCCTGCATATCTTTTCCGGAAAACTGTGTTTTAAATTCAATGATCTTTTCATTGACCATTTTTAAAGTACCCCTTATGGATTCTTCATCTGCAGCATTGGTTTTTATGCGATAGGTTCTATCACCAATTACAATGTTTACCGGTATTAATTCTTCTGACATAATATTACTGACTTAGTAAAGCAATGCATTTATCAATTTCCTTTATATAATGATTGATATTTTTTTCGAAGCCCTTTTTTTCAGCATCATTTAACTGGCTTGCGGCCGATTTTAAAATATTTACCTGAAGTTGTAATTGTTCAATTTGATGAGCCTGCTCGGACTTAGCTGCTGTTAAATTATTAACTGCTGCAGTAAGTTTATCATTTTCGTTTTGAAGGGTTGCATACTGCTTCAGCAATTGCTGCAATTTATCATTTACCCGTTTGATATCTTTTTCCAATAAAGCCATTCATTTAACTTTAATACTTGAAAATTATTTTCTTATTTCAGCATTCAATTCTTTTTCGTACGATAAAATAATTTTACGCATCATCGCATCAATATCAATGTCTGTCATAGTTTTTTCATCATCTAAAAAAGTAAAACTTACTGCCATTGATTTTTTGTTTGCTCCCAGTTTTTCATTTTCAAAAATATCAAAAAGATTAAGCGATTGCAGTTTATTTATTTTGGCGCCTGCGGTTGCTTTTTCAATTTGTTCAAACGCAATAGATTTATCAACAACAATTGCTAGATCCCTTTGTACTGAAGGAAATTTTGGAATTTCGGAATAACTTATCTGTATTTTTTTATTGAGTTCTAACACTGCATCCCAGTTAATATCAATATAAAAAACCGGTTGTTTAATATCAAAAATTGATAGCGTTTTTTTATTGATACTTCCAATAATTGCCAATGCTTCGTTCTTCATTTTAATCGACAGGCAATGATCTAATTTTTCATTTTCTTCAACATTCATTGCAAGCTTTTGCAAGCCTAACATGTTCAGTATTTTTTCTGCTACTCCTTTAGCAAAAAACACATCTGTTTTTTCGGCTTTTTCTTTCCAGCTGTCAATGTTTTTTTTACCTGTAATATAAATACTCAAATGGCGGTTTTCATCGTACTTACCCAATTCTGCTGTATGGTAGGTTTTGCCAAATTCAAAAAACATGAGATCAAAATTTCGCCTGTTTAAATTATATGCAACTGATTCCAATCCCGTTTCCATCATAGCAGGGCGCATTACATTTAAGTCGGCACTTAAACTGTTAATCATTTTTACAGTTGTTTGTAAAACGGTTTCATTATAATAAGCCGCATTGGTAATGCTGTTTGTAAAAATTTCATTAAACCCTTTTGATGCCAGGTAGGCTGCAATTTTTTCTTTTACTGTAGCATTGTTTCCTGTTTTTTCCACTGCTGGCGAAATGTTGATGCTGGCCGGGATATCAATATTATCCAATCCATCTATCCGCATAATTTCCTCTACAATATCGGCCGGAATGCTGATATCCGGCTTACTAAATGGAACGGCTACACGAATATCATCCTGACCTTCTTTTATTATTTCGAAACCCAATCCGGTTAAAATATTTTTAATAGTATCGCCGTGATAATTTTTTCCGCTCAGTTTTTTTAGATAATGATACTTTACTGCAACTTCTGTTTTAGATTTTGGATCTGGATATACATCTACGATATCTGAAGCAATTGCACCACCAGTAATTTCTTTTATCAATAAAGCGGCTCTCTTTAATACATTTACGGTGTTGCTGATATCAACTCCTTTTTCAAATCTGGTTGCAGCATCGGTACGAAGCCCGTGACGCAAGGAAGTTTTGCGAATTGCTGCAGGTTTAAACCAGGCACTTTCCAGAAATATATTTGTAGTAGCCATAGTTACCCCACTATGTAAACCCCCATATACACCGGCAATACACATTCCTTCATTTGCATTGGCTATTATCAAATCTTCAGCAGCTAATTTTCTTTCCTTTTCATCTAAGGTTATAAATAAAGAAGACTCTGGTAAATTTTTTACAATTATTTTATTTCCCAAAATTTTATCTGCATCAAATGCATGTAAGGGTTGGCCGGTTTCATGCAAAACATAATTGGTAATGTCTACAATATTATTAATGGGTGTAAGCCCAATACTTTTTAGTTTTTGTTGCAACCACTTTGGGCTTTCTGCAATGGTTACTCCCTGGATACTTATACCTGAATAGCGTTGACAGGCTTCATTATTTTCAATACTTACAGAAATCGACCCGTTTTTATTATCTGATTTAAAATTGTTTTTAAAAGGCGATTTTACCGAAGTTGTTTTTTTATTATGATGCGATAAATAAGCACAAACATCTTTAGCAACTCCTAAATGGCTCATGGCATCCATCCGGTTTGGAGTTAACCCAATTTCAAAAATAAAATCATTGTAATTATCAAAATAATCAGCTGCAGCAATACCCACAGTTGTATTTGCAGGCAATACCATAATTCCAGCATGATTATCACTTAATCCAATTTCATCTTCGGCACAAATCATCCCAAAACTTTCAACACCCCTGATTTTAGCTTTTTTCATTGTAACTGAATCGGCATTTTTTGGGTAAATAGTTGCCCCCACTGTTGCCACAATTACTTTTTGCCCTGCAGCTACATTTGCCGCTCCACAAACAATTTGAAGGGGTTCGCCATTGCCAATATTTACATTTGTAATACTTAATTTATCAGCATCCGGATGCTTTGAGCAGGAAACAACTTCTCCCACAAACAATCCAGCAAATCCTCCCTTAAACGCTTCGTATTTTTCAAGGCTTTCTACTTCCAAACCGATAGCTGTAAGAATCTTGCTTAATTTTTCCGGTTCTATTTTTTCTGGTAAATATTCACTCAGCCAATTGTAACTAATAGTCATTTATTATAAAACTTATTTTTTAGAATTTTACAAAGATAGCTATTGCGATGTAAGCATAAAATCAATACCCATTTTATCTAAATATCAGTAATCAATCTTTTGTAAGGATTCCTTCCGAATTTATCAAGTAGAAAAAAATCTATATTACGTGAAGAAAAAAAGTGCAACAAAAAAATGATGTTAATAAATTATCCGCAAAACCCAATTTAATTGAATAATGGGCGTTAATAATCCTGTGGAAAAACTCTTAATAAGCTACCTTTGCCTGTGAATTAGATGTGGGTAATCAGTAAAAAAACTTATTAGAAAACTAATGTTAATAAAGAGGAACTTTTTGCCATTACCTTAGCCACCATATTTTGATTTTGGATGTTTTAAAAAAAATAATTTAATAACAACCGATTCTACTTACAGGGCTGATTAAACGATTTTTTAAATCAACATATTAAAATAAACTAACCCAATATACATTGCATAATTTGTGAAAAATGGATTTAACTAACCTCAATAAAGATCGAAAAATAAGAAGAAAATCATCCGTAGACCTTGGCAGCATGGTGTTTGGAAAAATACCACCCCAATCCAAAGAATTGGAAGAAGCTGTGCTTGGTGCTATTATGCTTGAAAAAAGTGCATTTGATACCGTTATTGAAATTTTAAAAGCGGAATGTTTTTATGTTGAAGCCCATCAACGCATTTTTAGATCAATGACTTCGCTGGCACAAAAAAGTTTGCCTATTGATTTATTAACGGTTGTAGAAGAATTAAAAATTAAAGAAGAACTTGATTTAGTTGGCGGCCCCTATTATGTAAGCCGGCTTACCAATGCAGTGGTTTCGTCTGCAAATATTGATGCTCATTCAAGGATTATTTTACAAAAATTTATTCAAAGAGAACTCATACGGATAAGCGGCGAAATTATTGGCGATGCATACGAAGACAGCACCGATGTATTCGATTTGCTGGATGATGCAGAAACCAAATTATTTGAAATTACCAACAATCACCTTCGCAAAAATTTTGATGATATTAATACCGTTTTGGTAAAAACTATCAACAAAATTGAGGACATGCGGAATCGTCAGGATGATATTACCGGTGTACCCAGTGGCTTTGCATCTTTAGACAAATTAACATATGGGTGGCAGCCTACCGATTTGATCGTTCTTGCTGCAAGGCCTTCGGTTGGTAAAACAGCTTTTGCCCTAAACCTTGCCCGTAGTGCGGCTTTACATCCAACAAAACCAACAGCCGTTGCATTTTTTAGTTTGGAGATGAGTGCCGGCCAATTAGTACAACGGATACTGAGTGCCGAAAGTGAAATATGGCTCGAAAAAATTAACCGGGGTAAACTGGAAGATCATGAAATGAAACAACTTTATAAAAAAGGAATCGACCGATTGAGTAACGCCCCAATTTATATTGATGATACTGCAGCTTTAAATATTTTTGAATTAAGAGCCAAATGCCGCCGTTTAAAAAACAAGCACAATCTGGGGATGATTATTATTGATTATTTGCAGTTAATGAGTGGATCCAACGATAATAAAAATGGCAACCGGGAGCAGGAGATCAGTAAAATTTCAAGAGATTTAAAAGGACTTGCAAAAGAATTGCAAGTACCCATTATTGCCCTAAGCCAGTTGAGCAGGGAAGTAGAAAAAAGAAAAGAAGGTGCAAAAATTCCACAGTTAAGTGACTTGAGAGAATCGGGTGCAATTGAGCAAGATGCGGATATGGTAATGTTTTTATACCGTCCGGAATATTACGATATAACCGCCAACGAAATGGGCGAAAGCAACAAAGGCGAAACCTATGTAAAAATTGCCAAGCACAGAAACGGTAGTTTGGATACTATTAAATTAAAAGCACTGTTACATATCCAGAAATTTATTGAAGATGAAGATGGCGGCGACTTTGGCGGTGGTCATCCGGGTGGCAACTTCAGGCCGATAAAGGATGATGAAGGAGCAGGCGCAAAATTGTATATACAAAAAGGCAGTAAAATGAATGATGGCAATTTTGATGACGATGCTCCTTTTTAACCAATAATTTTTAATTGAAAATGGAGAATGAATTTTAGATTTGTTCTCCATTCTTTTTTATATGGCATTAGCTTTTTTTTATAACAGCGAAATAAATATTGATACGGTTCAACTTGTTTTGAATGAAGAAACATCCAAACATATTGTTCAGGTACTCCGTATGCAAAATGGCGAACAGTTGCAAATTACTGATGGCAAAGGCAATTTATTTACAACCACAATTACCGATAATAACCGGAAGCGATGTGAGGTTGCTGTTATTAATACAATCAAAATTAAAAAGTCGAAATCTAAAATTTCAATCGCAATTTCATTAATAAAAAATGCCAGCAGGTTTGAATGGTTTTTAGAAAAGGCAACCGAAATGGGTGTTGCAGAAATTATCCCAATTATTTGTACCAGAACAGAAAAACAACAATTAAAATTCGAGCGGATGCAGGGCATTTTAATCAGCGCCATGTTACAATCGCAACAATGTTGGCTACCGGTTTTACAAGAGCCTATAAAATTAAATGCAGTTATAAACCAGGCAACAACTCAACAAAAATTAATTGCTCATTGCGAAGTTGAAAACAATAAAATACAGGTAAGTAGTATTGCAGCAAATTCATCCGAAGGAAAACTAATTTTAATTGGACCTGAAGGAGATTTTACCACTGATGAAATTACATCAGCCCTACAAAATAATTTTATTCCGGTAAGCCTGGGCAACACCCGGTTAAGAACCGAAACAGCCGGTATTGCAGCAGCAGCGCTACTTTGCCTGGTCTGAGCGATTGGCATCCTGATTACGAAGAACAGGCTCATTTAATTCTACCACCCTTTTTCTTCGCTGCTTTTTTTGCAATGTCATGTTCAACAATTCCACCAAAAATGAAAATGCCATCCCGAAATAAACATAATTTTTCAAATGCAGATCATGGGCTTTTTCCGAATCCCAACCTTCAATAACCAGCGTTAAACCAATCATCACCAAAAATGAAAGTGCCAGCATTTTTAAGGATGGATGTTTATGTATAAAAAATGAAATTTTAGGGCTGAATAAAAACATAACTGTCATTGCAATAACAACAGCAGCAATCATAATTTCAACATACTCGGCAGTGCCGCCGGCAGTAATAATACTGTCGAATGAAAACACCATATCAATCAACATAATTTGTACAATAGCCTTGCCAAAACTTAATGGCGGTTTTTGTGCGTCTTCATAACTGCTGTCTTCACCTTCCAGCTTTTCATGAATTTCCATAACGGTTTTATAAATCAAAAAAAGACCGCCAGCAATCATTACCAAACTTGCCAAATCAAAACTTTTTCCAAACAAAGTAAAAATTGCATGGCCTTTTTGAGCAAGCAACCAACCCAAACCCAACAACAAGATACTCCGCATTATAATTCCCGTTACCATCCAAACCCTCCGGGCAGATTTTTCTTTTTCAACTGGCAAACGGTTAATGATAATGCTTACAAAAATTACATTGTCGATGCCCAATACAATTTCTAAAATAACCAACACAAAAAAACTGATGATGCTTTGGGATGTAAATAAATGTTCCATTTTTATTAATCTAAAGTTTATAATTTTTATTACTAATAGCCTTGCAAATGTTCTTTATAATTGAAGGACCTTCATAAACAAATCCTGTCCAAACCTGCAGCAGGCTTGCTCCTGACTGTAGTTTTTCAATGGCATCATCACCGGTAAATATACCACCACTTGCAATTACAGGAATGGCGCCATTAGTTTTTTTATGAATGTAGTTTACAATTTCAGTACTTCTTTCTTTTAATGGCAAACCACTTAAACCACCGGCACCAATTATTTTGAGTGTTGAATTTTGAGTGTTGAGATTGCTTCGGTTAATGCTTGTATTTGCTGCAACCAATCCATCTAATTTTATTTCAAGCGCCAATTCAATTACGTCGTCAATTTGTTCCTGTGTAAGATCGGGCGCTATTTTTAAAAGGATGGGTTTTTGGATGTTGAAAGTTGAATTTTGAATTTGAAGATTGGTGAGAATTTTTTGCAATGCATCTTTCTCCTGCA
>JANPAP010000169.1:0-2390 GCA_031429975.1 Chitinophagaceae bacterium | reverse complement strand
GCCCCACTTCAGGAAGTCAAGTTTTTAAAACTTGACTTCCATTTTTTGAGATTCACTATTTTCGTCCCTGTTGGTATGTCCACAAAAGAGCCAGCTATTCCGAAGGCCTTTGTTGGTCTTATTGACCAACAAACGAAGCGTTAACCATTTAACTATTTTTATATATATACAGTGTCATCAATGATGTTGGTCATAAGACCAACATCGGCACAATTTCAGGAAGTCAAGTTTTTAAAACTTGACTTCCTTTTTTTTGAGATTCACTATTTTTGCACTTGTTGGTATAATCACAAAAGAGCCAGCTATTCCGAAGGCCTTTGTTGGTCTTATTGACCAACAAACGAAGCGTTAACCATTTAACTATTTTTAAATATATACAGTGCCATCAATGATGTTGGCCATAAGACCAACATCGGCACAAATACTTGATAGCTTAATAAAAAAAGGATAAAACTGCTGGCATCTTAAAAAATAATTGAACTAATTTTTAAGTAAGGCACAAGCGGACGCTTGCGCCAAGGCAAGGTTAAATATTTATACTACAACAAAAGTTCCCTCTTTGGATTTGTCAGGCTTCAATAAAATACTTACTTTTAACGTAAGTAATCCAAGACTGGAGTATGATTAAATCATTTGGCAATACAGAAACGGAAGAAGTATGGAATGGAAATAGAGTAAAAAAACTCCCTATTGAGATTCAAAATATTGGAAGAAGGAAATTAAGAATGATAAACAACTCTGTTGACATTGCCGATTTAAAAATTCCACCAGCCAATAGATTGGTGAAGTTATCTGGAAAGCTAAAAGATTTTTACAGTATCCGGATAAATGATCAATGGAGAATAATTTTTAAATGGAAATCTGGAAATGCATTTGAAGTTGAAATAATTGATTATCATTAAAACGATAAATATGGCGAAATTAAAAAATATTCACCCGGGCGAAATTCTTTCTGATGAATTCTTAATCCCTTTTAATATTACTGCTTACAGGCTGGCAAAAGATATTGAATTACCTCAATCAAGAATTTCAGAAATCCTTAAAGGTAATCGTAGAATAACTGCTGATACTGCTTTACGGCTTAGTAAGTACTTTGGCAATTCAGCTAAGTTCTGGCTAGGGCTGCAAGATGATTATGATATTGAAGAAGAAATAGCTACCAAAGAAGCAGTTTTAAAATCGATAAAACCTTTAAATTCAAAGGTTACATAACTTACCAAAACAAGCTCCCTCCTATTGACGCAAGCGTCCGCTTGTGCCAAAATAATTGTTAGCTAAATAAAAAAGGATAAAGCTGCTGATATCTTAAAAAATGATTGAACTAATTTTTAAGTAAGGCACAGGCAAAGGCTTTCGCCTAGGAAGGCAATTAATTTCGAATTATTTTCCGCCCTTGTTGGTATGATCAAAAATAGCCCTCTATAATGTTGGTCACTAAAACCAACATTTGCACTATGTATAAAAAGTAAAACCTTCCGAAAAAAAACTCCAAAAGAACATAAAGATCTATCGAGTTGATCAACTGTGTGAATTATATAATTTAAAAAACTGATTGTGTAATTAGTACTATCTGAATGTATTCAACTTTACAGTAGAAGATTTAGTCAAGCATTGAAAACTATAAGAGATTTAAGAGATAAATCATTTATAAATTCAGCGAGGTTAGATTTTAATTTATTCATTTTTAAAAAAATTAAAACACACATCATGAAAAAAATTTTGTTGAGTTTACTGATTTGCGGAAGTATATTTTCCGCATCAGCGCAGGAGAGTACTACAAAGGTCACTACTACTACCACAACTACTGCACCCAAGTATTCTTATTACCCTGCAATCGACGTTTATTTTGATCAAACAACAGGTAATTATTGGTATCATGAAAAGGGCTCCAGTAAATGGACTATGTCACAAGCGCTACCTCCTACAATAATTGTAGAAAATACTTCAGTAAAGTATCCAATAAATTACACTGGTAAAGATCCTTGGGAAAACAATTTATCAGACATTAAAAAATACAAAATAAAAAAGAACGGTAAAGTAAAAATAAAAATGAAAGATAAAGACGATTAAAAAATAAGTTATAAAATTTGTAAAGGCCCGTTCATACGGGCTTTTTACATTTGTTCCACTTTTGTTGGTATAGCCAAAAAAGAGCCAGACAATAATGATGTCCGTTGTTGGAATTATTAACCAACAACCGAAGCGATAAACAGTAATCTTTTCAAAAAAAACTAAGCGTTGTACGAAGTCGGTCATAATGCCAACTTTGGTATAAAAAAACCTGTATTAACTTAAAAAAATAATGCAATAAAAGGGATTAAAAAATTAAAATAAATAGAAATATTTCAAATTTAGTAAAATAATATACACAGTAAAAAATATGAATAAGA
>JANPAP010000168.1:0-8598 GCA_031429975.1 Chitinophagaceae bacterium | reverse complement strand
GCTTTTGTGCATCCTGCCACCTGGCCTGATGATGGTATGCCCCAATTCGCCTGCAAAACCATCGTGCCCAACAACAATTTTACCATCTATTACAATGCCGCTTCCAACGCCGGTTCCTAAAGTGATGGTGATAAAATGTTTCATGTTTTTAGCACAACCAAAAAGCATTTCACCAACAGCCGCTGCATTGGCATCGTTTGTAAGTTTGCAGTGCAATCCAAATTTTTTATGAATTAAATCTGCAACAGGAATAATTCCTTTCCATTTTAAATTGGGCGCATATTCAATAGAACCAGAGTAGATATTGCCATTTGGAGCACCCACTCCAATTCCTACAAAATTTTCAACACCACCCACATTTTCAATCATTGGGGCAAGCTTGCTGTGCAATTCATCAATAAAATCTTCTACCACTTCGTGTTGATTGGTCATCATACGATCCTGATCAATAATAACACCATCCGAATTTACAATTCCAAACTTTGTGTTAGTGCCGCCAATATCAATACCAACTGCATATTTACTCATCTTCAAAAATATTTAAATCGTAAAAAATTAATGGCCGCCTTCTGCATTCAATTTATCAAAATCGATACCCTGCGATTTAAGAATACCCTTTGATTTGTAAGCATAAAATGCCAGGTAAGCAAAACAAATTACACCCATAATATAGCTAAAGTGAATGCCAATATTATCGGCCAATACACCTTGTAACCAACTTACAATTCCGCCTCCCATAATCATCATAATTAATAAACTGCTGCCTTGGTTGGTGTGCTTGCCTAAACCGGCAACAGCAATGGTAAATATGCAAGGCCATAAGGTACTGCAAAATAATCCAACACTTGTAAATGCATAAGCGCTTACCAGGCCGGATGATGCCATGCCGATACATAAAGCCGTAATACCTGCAAGGGAAAATATCAGTAACATTCTTACAGGGCTGCCCTTGCTTGCAATATCACAAACAATCATAACGGCAATTACCAACGCATAAATAAAAAATTGTGAAACGTCGTGTTGGGCAATGGTATTTACTAATAAAAAAACAGCAAATGCCAGATAAGGCATAAAGAAATTCAGCATTTGTTTGGCACCTTTACTCACATCAAAAGCACCTACGGCTCCTGTCCATCTGCCAATCATTAAACTTGCCCAATACAAAGAAATATAAGGGGCTACTTTTTCGGTTGGCACACTCAGGTATTTTTCAAGGTATGCCGGCAAGTTACTTGCTGTGGCTACTTCTACACCAACATAAACAAAAATGGCAATCATACCCAATACCAATTGTGGGTATTGAAAGGCCGATTTTTTATGCAGTATTTTATCGCCTTCAATGGCTTCTTTTTCTGCCACTTCGTCCAAATCAATTTTATTGGGCATTGATGAAAATTTTATAAAAATGGCAACTACCAAAAATGCCAATCCTAAAATAAGGTAAGGCGTTTTTACGCTTTCAATACTGGCAATGGATGAACCCGCTTTTACACTTCCAAAAATTGCAAAACTTACCAATAACGGGCCAATCGTAGTTCCAAAATTATTTACTCCACCAGCCATTGTAAGCCTTTGTGAGCCTGTCTTTGGGTCGCCCATTACAATCGCCAGCGGATTGGCTGCAATCTGTTGTAATGAAAATCCCAAGCCAACAATAAACAAACCTGAAATCATTAATGGGAAGGAAGCTGTATTTGCTGCCGGATAAAATAGTAAGGTGCCAATTGCAGAAATTAAAAGCCCGAGTGAGATCCCATTTTTATAGCCAATTTTATTTAATACATCGGTGCCAATCATTTTTGAAATTCCAAAATATATCAATGAGCCAACCGTGTAGGCAACATAAAAAGCAACAGATACCATTTGGCTTTCGCCCTGCGATAAATTAAATGCTTTCTTAAAAACGGGAATAAGAATATCGTTGCTGGCTGCAACAAAACCCCAGAAAAAAAATACACTTACAAGGGTTCCAAATTGCGACCATTTGGTAGAATGCTGTTGGGGGCTTGTTTGGCTCATGGCAATAATGTTTTGTTTAATTTAAATTGATGAATAAAAATTGAATTGAAGAAATTAAAAGTAATCAAATTCGCTTTACAATTTATTAAATGAATTTTAAATACTGATCGAAAGTATTTTTTATTGTTTAATTATTTTTTATTTAATTGTGTACAGGATGAAAAATAATGTTGTAATTTTTGTTTCATAAATATCCTTTCAGTTTCAAGTATATTTATGCAAATTGATTTACCCTCATTTAGATCAAACGAGTATAATTGCCAATTATCTAATTTAGAAATAGCTTAATAATTTATTGATGGAAATATTACATGTTAGTGCCGAATGTTATCCCGTGGCAAAAGCAGGCGGACTGGGAGATGTGGTTGGCGCATTACCAAAATATCAAAACCAATTGGGGCATGTAGCCAAAGTTGTGATGCCCATGTACCGCACTAAATTTTTGTATCAAAACGAATTTGAAATTGTTCATAAGGGCTCATTTGGTATGGGCTATTATTGGTTTAATTATACCATCATAAAAGAGAAAACAAATTTGCTGGGCTTCGATTTGTACCTGGTAGATATTAATGGATTGCTGGACAGGGAAGCTGTTTATGGATACGATGATGACTCCGAAAGGTTCACCGCATTTCAAATTGCTGTTGTTGATTGGTTGAGTAAATGGCAGCACCAGCCTGATGTTGTGCATGTGCATGATCATCATACCGGATTAATTCCTTTTATGATGCAGTACTGCAATGCCTATCGAAATCTGGCATCCATTCCAACCGTACTCACCATTCACAATGCACAATACCAGGGCTGGATGAGTTGGGATAAAGCTGTTTATTTACCAGAATGGGATTCCTGGAAAAGCGGTCAATTGGAATGGGATAATAGCATCAACCCATTGGCAAGCGCTGTAAAATGTGCAAATAAAGTTACCACCGTAAGTAACAGTTATCTGCAGGAAATGCGGTATTCGGCCAATGGCTTGGAAAAATTATTTGAGTATGAAAAAGGAAAATGTTCGGGCATTTTAAATGGCATTGATGCTGCTGTTTGGAACCCTGCTACAGATACTTATCTGGAAAATAATTTTAAAGTTGCTGATGTTGAAGCTGGGAAATTGGCTAATAAAAAAATATTGTGCGATGAATTTAATTTGGATATTGATAAGCCCTTATTTGTTTTTATCGGTAGATTGGTTCACGAAAAAGCAGCCGATCTTTTGCCCAAAGCAATTTACGATTCCATTTATCACATGGAAGGGAAAATGAACTTTTTAGTTTTAGGAAGTGGTGACCCGAAAGTAGAATGGGAGCTGGCTAATATGAATATGCCATTGGCAGGATATTACAATTCTAAAATTGGTTACAACGAAAAATTGAGTCACCAAATGTATGCCGGTGCCGATTTTTTATTGATGCCCAGCAGGGTAGAGCCCTGTGGATTAAACCAGATGTATGCAATGAAATACGGCACTATTCCAATTGTTAGAAACACTGGCGGTTTAAAGGATACCGTAATTGATTATGGCGAAAATGGAGGGTATGGAATTGTATTTAATGACGCCACTGTTTGGGATATTACCTATTCGGTACACCGGGCAATGGAGCTGTATGGCAATCATAAAAAAACAAAAGATATCCGCAAAAAAATTATGAAATTGGATAACAGCTGGCAATCAAGTGCACAACATTATATTGATTTATACAGTGGATTAAAATAAATTTACAATAGATTTGAAACCGGCAGAAATAAAAAAAATAACACTCAATCTTTAAATAAAAAAATATGGATACCAAATCAGTTATAGCAGTTGTTTTAGGCGGAGGAGCAGGGTCAAGATTATATCCCTTAACTGCCAGTAGAAGCAAGCCTGCTGTGCCTATTGCCGGAAAATACCGGTTGGTTGACATCCCCATTTCAAACTGTATCAATTCTTCCATTAACCGAATTTTAGTGTTAACACAGTTTAATTCTGCATCCTTAAACAAGCATATAAAAAACACGTATCAATTTAGTGTTTTCAGTAAAGGCTTTGTTGATATTGTTGCGGCAGAACAAACACCCGATAATTCAAAATGGTTTCAGGGAACTGCAGATGCGGTTAGGCAATCCTTAAGGCACATGGTAAATAACGATTTTGAATACGTGCTTATTTTAAGTGGCGATCAATTGTACCAGATGGATTTTAATGAAATGATCAATAATCATAAAGAGAAGGGTGCTGATATTTCTATTGCTACCATTCCGGTTGGCGATAGGGAGGCACCAGAATTTGGGATATTGAAAACAAATAATGAGCATACCATTACTTCGTTTATAGAAAAACCTGCAGTAGATGTGTTGCCCGAATGGGAAAGCGATACCGGCGCTGCCATGCAGGGGCAGGGAAGAAAATATTTGGCATCAATGGGCATCTATATTTTCAGCCGGAAATTATTATTTGATTTATTGGAAAAAGAAAAACCGGATGCTACTGATTTTGGTAAAGAAATTATTCCTACTTCAATAGAAAAATATAAAGTTGTCAGTTTCCAATACGAAGGTTATTGGACTGATATTGGAAATATCTATTCTTTCTTTGAAGCCAATCTTGCATTAACAGACGAATTGCCGGATTTTAATTTATTCGATAATCAAAAGATTGTTTACAGCCGAGCCAGAATGTTGCCACCATCAAAAATAAGTGGTACAACCATGATAAAAACCTTGATGGCAGAAGGCGCAATAATAAATGCAAAGTCGTTGGAGAATTGTGTTGTGGGTGTAAGAAGCCGCATTGGCCATGGCACTGTTATTATCAGCAGTTATATAATGGGTAACGATTATTATGAAACCTTGCAGGAATTGGACCATAATATTGAACATGGAATTCCCAAAGTTGGTATTGGAGATAATTGCTTTATTCAAAATGCCATTATTGATAAAAATTGCAGAATTGGTAATAATGTTACCATTAAAGGCGGCACCCATCTTGAAAATTTTGAGCATTCACTTTATGCAATTAAAGACGGTATCGTTGTTATCAAAAAACGAGCGATCATACCTGATGGTTTTGTAATCTGATTTTTTTAATAAGTTCTTTTTTACTGGGAATATTTTTCTTAATTATTAAATGTGTATTTTGTACACGTAATTATCAAAACTAATTGTTGCTATGCTTGAAAAACTTGGATGGGTAAAACCTAAACTTAGTATTGCCCAAATCATCAACATGAGTGTGGGTTTTTTTGGAATTCAGTTTGGCTGGGATTTGCAAAGGGCCAATATGGGTCCCATCTACGAATACTTACATGCCGATGCAGATAAAATTCCTATTTTATTTTTAGCAGCTCCTTTAACGGGGTTGATAGTGCAACCAATTATTGGTTATATGAGTGATCGAACCTGGCATCCAACCTTGGGCCGGCGGAGGCCCTATTTTATGATTGGTGCAATTTTTAGTTCAATCGGATTAATCTTGATGCCTCATAGCCCGGTGTTATGGGTAGCTGCAGGCCTGTTGTGGGTATTGGATGTTTTTGGAAATGTTGCCATGGAACCTTTCAGAGCTTTTGTAACCGACAAATTGGACGAGCAACAACGTACCCAGGGTTTTGTAATGCAAAGTTTAATGATTGGTTTAGGAGGTACCATTGCCAATATGTTGCCCTGGATATTCAGGAATATTTTTCATTTTGCAAATACCGCCGAAAGTGGAGTGATACCCGATAATGTAAAATGGAGTTTTTATGTGGGTGGTTTTTTCTTTCTGGCTTCTGTAATGTATACCGTGTTTACTTCAAAGGAATATCCACCCGATGATGTAAGTTTTAAGGATAAAGTAAAAGAATCCAACAAAGGATTTGGAGGAGGCTTTAAAGAAATTATGGACTCTATTTTAAATATGCCCAAACGAATGAAACTGTTGGCCATTGTACAATTTTTTACCTGGCCGGGATTATTTTTAATGTGGTTTTATTACAGCACGGCGGTGGCTCGTAATGTTTTTCATGCCAGCAGCGAAACAGATATTTTATACAGCGAAGGCGTAGCATTTGCCGGATTAACCTTGGCATATTATAGTATAGTAACTTTTTTGTTTGCATTTTTTTTACCAGGCATTGCCAATAAATTAGGAAGAAAATTAACCCACAGTATTTGTTTATTGGCCGGCGCTATCGGATTAATCAGTGTAGCTTTTGTAGAAAATAAATATATGCTGTATGGTTGTATGACCGGTGTTGGTATTGCCTGGGCAAGTATCCTCAGTATGCCGTATGCCATGCTGAGTAGGGATTTGCCCGAAAATAAAGTAGGCGTTTATATGGGTATTTTTAATTTCTTTATTGTGTTGCCCGAAATTATTGCCTCCTTGGGTTTTGGTTGGGTAATGAAAAACCTGTTGAATAATAACCGCTTGATTGCTGTTGAAATTGGGGGCGTTTTAATGATTATTGCCGCCGTACTTTGTTATTTTTTAATTAAGGAAAGAGATTAATATCGATGAAAAGAATAATTGTTTATTTACTGTTTACATTCACTATTCATGTTGTATTTGCACAGGATAGTTACAAATGTTACCCTACCAATTGGTGGACAGGAATGCATTGGAATAAGGTGCAGGTAATGGTTCATGGCGATGCCATTGCAAATGCAGCAAATGGATTTTCGATAAATTATCCGGGTGTAAAACTTTTAAAAGTTAATAAGGTTGAAAATGTAAATTATGTATTTCTCGATATTTTAATTGCACCAGTTACAAAGCCGGGAATTGTAAAAATTAAAGTAAATAAACTTAATAATCCTTTTGCAATAAACTTTGAATTAAAAGAAAGAAGAAAGGGCAGGGGAACCGATTTTGCTCAAGGGGTTACAGTAAAAGATTTGATTTATTTAATTCTGCCTGACCGGTTCAGTAACGGCGATTCATCAAACGACCGTATACCGGGAATGAGAGACCAGACCTTGAACAGAGATACCGTATTTAACCGGCATGGAGGCGATTTAAAAGGCATTCAAAATCACTTGAATTATTTACAAGATCTGGGCGTAACAACGCTTTGGTTAAATCCTGTAATTGAAAACGACCGTACCGAAAGAACCGAACATGGCTATGCTTTTACTGATCATTATACCATCGATCGCAGGTTAGGTGGTGCTGTTGCTTATCAACATTTAATTGATGCAGCACATGTAAAAGGATTAAAAATAATTCAGGATGCGGTGTACAATCATGTAGATGAATTTCATCTTACAGTTGTAGATAAACCTATGAAAGACTGGCTGCATAACTGGCCCGTTTATACCAATACAACTTTTAAAGACCAGGTGGCTTTTGATCCTTATGCCAGTAATATCGATCGCAAAAAATTAGTGGATGGCTGGTTTGAAAAACAGATGCCCGATCTGAATCAAAACAATCCCTTTGTTGCAAATTATTTAATTCAACATGCTTTGTGGACGGTAGAAGAATTTGGGATTGATGGCTGGCGGGTAGATACCTATGCTTACAATGATTTACCTTTTATGAACCGTTGCAATAAAGCACTCACGGAGGAATATCCTGCAATTACCATATTTGGTGAAACCTGGTTTCATGGTGTTCCCAACCAATGTTATTTTGTACAAAACAATTTGAATATTCCGGTAAAAAGTAACCTGCAGGGAGCAACCGATTTTCAAACTTTGTGGGGTATACAGGATGCCATGACTAAAGATTTTGGATGGACCGATGGCGTAAATAAATTGTACACAACTTTGGCCCAGGATTTTTTATATAAGGACCCCACAAGAAATGTGGTGTTTTTAGACAATCACGATATGGCCCGTTTTTATTCGGTGGTTGGAGAGGATTTGGAAAAATATAAATCATCCCTGAGTTGGTTGTTTACCTGCAGGGGAATACCTCAGTTGTATTATGCCTCGGAGCTGGCTACCACAGGGTTTACCAGCCCAAGCGATGGTTATGTTAGGCAGGATTTTCCGGGTGGATGGACATCTGATAAATTGAATAAATTTGAATCAAAAGACAGGTCGGAAAAAGATAATGCCATCTGGAACCATATCCGGACTTTGGCACAATACCGAAAAAAATCATCGGCATTAACTACCGGAAAATTGATGCAGTATGTACCAGTTGCTGGCGTTTATGTTTATTTCCGGTACGATAAAAATCAAACGGTAATGATTGTGATGAATACTTCAAAAGTTGAAAAAACAATTTCATTTACAAACTACGAAGAAAGAACAAATGGGTTTAGCAGTTATGAAAATGTAATCAGTAAAACCACTTCATCTTTAAAAGATTTTTCGTTGGGAACCTACCAAACAGTGGTGCTTGAATTGCGAAAATAAACCAACCCTTTTTTATTGGGGTATCTTACAAAAAAGTAACCGGCATGATTAATAATGTGATTCAATATTTTCAATCATTAGAGCAACATCCTTTGCAACGCCTGGCTTTTTTAGTTTCCGGATTATTGATTTTTTGGATACTGGAAGGTGCCATTCCATTGTTACCGATGCAATACAAAAAAACAAAATTGCGCCAAGGAGGAGTCAATTTTAGTTTTACAATCATTCATCTTTTTATACATTCTTTACTGG
>JANPAP010000167.1:0-7160 GCA_031429975.1 Chitinophagaceae bacterium | reverse complement strand
GGTATTGCGATGAAAAAGGCGTTGTTACTTCATTAAGCAATCCCAATGGAACCATTCATAACATTGCTGGAATCTGTAACCGGGAAAGGAATGTTTTTGGAATGATGCCGCATCCTGAAAGAGCCTGTAGTACTGCATTAGGCAATGATGATGGACGAAAAATATTCTGCCATTTGTTTCAGCTAAACTAATGTTAAAAACCAGTTGTGTAACAGATGTAACCAATCTTCTGGTATTGCATTTGTAACTTTACTCAAAATAATTTAGATGAAACAAATATTTACCTTTTTTGCTTTATTGATTTCAGTGCTTACAGTTTCGGCTCAAATTTCCGATCCGGTGCAATGGACTTACTCTGCTAAAAAAATTGCCGATAAAACGTACGAGTTGCATTTAACCGCCAATATTCAAAATAACTGGCACCTGTATTCTCAAACGCAACCTGCCGATGCAATTAATGAACCTACTGCATTTAATTTTCAAAAGAATCCAATGATAATTTTAAATGGTGCTGTAAAAGAAATTGGAAAGATGGAATTGTTTAGAGATGTGAAATTAAAAATATCAGCAAATCAATATGCCGGTAAAGTTGATTTTGTACAATTGGTAAAACTCAGGGCTAATATAAAAACAAATATTGTCGGTACGCTGGAATATCAAACCTGTGATGATAAAAAATGTTTACCTCCTAAAAAAATTGATTTCTCAATAGCAATTAAATAAATAAAATGATCTTGAAAAGGAGTTCTGCTGAGAACTCTTTTTTTATTTATACGTATATCTTTATTATGAAAGGAAAATTTTTACTCTTTGTGTTTTTATGTTTCCAACTTTTTACGGTTGCTCAGGATGCACCGGTTGTTGCTGCTTTTAATTGGGCGGTTAAAGCCAATAAGATGGCAACTGGAAAATATGAATTAATTCTTACAACCACTGTCGATAAAGGGTTTCAGTTATATGCGCCTGCTCAGGATCTGGGTGGAATTTCTTCGGCCGAACTAACCTTTAGTGATAGCAGTATTGTTATAGAAAGTTTTGCGGCTACTGGAAAAACAATATCGATTAATTCTGCAATTTTTGATAACAAGCAATTAAATGTTTCGGAACAAACCGCAACATGGAAAGCTGTGTTACAGTTTAAAAACAAAGTACCCGAAAAATTAATTGGCAGCCTTTCTGTTTTTTATAACAAAGGAGAGTTGTTCTCTCCCGATTTGCCATTTTCATTTAACACAAGCTTGGAAGGTGGTGTAGCTTCTGCAATAAAAATAAAAGTTGCCTCAATCGATATAAAAAATCCGGTAAATAATTGTGGTGACGAAGGCACTCATAATAAAAGTTTGGCAACAATATTTTTATTAGGTTTTTTAGGTGGATTAATTGCATTGATAACCCCATGTGTTTTTCCGATGGTTCCTGTAACCGTAACTTTTTTTACAAAAAAATCGCAAAGCAAAGCAAAGGGTATCAGCAATGCTGTTTTTTATGGCCTGTTTATTTTCCTGATTTATGTTGCCATCACCATTCCATTTCATGTGGCAAGCCAGGCTATCAGCCCTGAAATATTTAATAACATTTCAACAAACGTTTGGCTCAATCTAATATTTTTTGCAGTGTTTGTGTTTTTTGCTTTGTCCTTTTTTGGTTTATACGAAATTGTTTTGCCGGCATCTTTTGCAAATAAAGCCGATTCAAAATCGGGTTTCGGAAACCTTGCCGGAATATTTTTTATGGCGCTAACATTGGCCATCGTTTCTTTTTCATGCACCGGACCAATCCTGGGTACACTGTTGGCAAATGTTGCAAACGAAGGGCCATGGCCACTTACAGCAGGTGCAGCCGGTTTTGGTATTGCCATTGGATTGCCATTTGCATTATTTGCCATGTTTCCACAATGGTTGCAGTCATTACCAAAATCGGGTGGATGGATGACGGATGTAAAAGTAGTGTTGGGTTTTATTGAGCTGGCATTGGCAATTAAATTTTTGGCTAACGCCGATAATGTGGAGCAATGGGGATTATTAAAAAGAGAAATATTTGTGGCCCTTTGGTTATTGATTGCTGTTTTAATTGTATTGTATTTATTGGGTAAATTAAAGATGAGCCATAGCAGCCCGGTAAAACAATTTTCAAAAACAAGAATTGCATTTATTGTTTTATTTGCGGCAACCGCATTGTATTTAACACCGGGAGTTACCAATTCAAAGTGGGCTAATTTAGGTTTAATGAGTGGGTTCCCGCCGCCGCTGTCTTACAGTATTTATAAAAATCATGTATTGATAACCGAAGGGATAAAACCAATACACAATGATTATGAAAAGGCATTGCAACAGGCAAGAGCACAAAACAAACCGATACTGATTGACTTTACCGGATGGGCCTGCGTAAACTGCCGCAGAATGGAAGAAAAAGTTTGGACGAATAAAGAAGTGGATAGCCTGATGCGGAATAAGTTTGTGGTGATTTCGCTTTATGTTGATGAAAGAACAAAATTACCAGCAACCGATCAAACCGTTTATAAAACCAAAGACGGAAAAGAAAAATCAATTATTACCGTAGGAGATAAATGGGCAACATTTCAATCCGAGAATTTTGGAGCAGCATCGCAACCGCAATATGCCATTATAAATGCCGATGAAAAAGCATTAACCAAATCTAAATTTTATACACCCGATCCAAAAGAATTTGCCACATGGCTGAAATGTGGACTGGATGCGTTTTCTAAAAAATAAATGGAGATCATTTATTGATCAAAAGCAACAAAAAAGAAACCCTCCGAAAGGAGGGTTTTGTAATATCAGGGGTTACAATATTGTAATAATTTTATTGTTAGGACAACCAATTATTATTATAAAGCAATTTGTTTTTCAGTCATCATCTTACGCATGTTAATTAAACCATAGCGCATTCTTCCTAAAGCGGTGTTGATGCTGCAATTGGTAAGCTCAGCAATTTCTTTAAAGCTTAAATCGGCATAGTGGCGCATAATGATTACTTCTCTCTGGTCTTCAGGTAACATGTCAATCATTTTACGAACACGGTCGTGGCTTTGATTTTGCATCATCTTAGTTTCCGGACTAGGCTCATTAAAGTTTAATACTTCAAAAATGTCACGGTCATCGCTGGTTTTAATGCTCGGGCTACGTTTTACTTTTCTAAAATGATCTACACACATATTATGTGCAATGCGTAAAGCCCATGGTAAAAATTTACCTTCGTCTGTATAACGACCGCCTTTAAGCGTATCAATTATACGGATAAACACATCTTGAAAAAGGTCTTCAGCCAGATACTTGTCTTTTACAAGTAAATAAATTGAAGTGAAAATTTTGTCCTTGTAACGGGTTACTAAGGTTGAAAGGGCATCTGAATTTCCGTTTACATACAGTTTCACCAACTGTTGATCTGTCAAAGTAGAAAGGCTTTTCATTTTTTACGATTTTTGGTTTGTTATAGATTTGGATAGATGATCAACAAAAAATTTAGAGAAAATTTGTGAAGTTTACTTTTTTTGGAAGGCTTCTTGCGTTTTCATCAATTTGTTATTGATGGATTAAAAGTAGATTTAAATTCTATTCCACCAAATAAAATAGAACCTTTTTATTGCTATAAACGTAAAATAGAGTACTAGTACTTTTGAAACTGTATCTTCTACTTATGGCACTGCGTAAAACTACGTTTCGATTACAGTAATTCTTTCATCTTGTAAAGCGATAAGCCGTTATTTTTGTAATTATAAATATTATGACAACAACAAAAATCAACAAAAAAAAACAACCTGAACCTGCAGTTGCTGCTGATGGTATTTTGATAAAAGGCGCTAGGGTACACAATTTGAAGGATATAACGGTAACGATACCACGAAATAAACTGGTAGTGGTTACGGGTGTTTCCGGGTCGGGAAAATCTTCACTCAGCATCGATACCTTGTTTGCCGAAGGGCAGCGGCGGTATGCTGAAAGTCTGAGTGCTTATGCCCGTCAATTTATGCAACGGATGAATAAACCTGATGTAGATTATATCAAAGGATTGTGCCCTGCAATTGCTATTGAGCAAAAAGTAATTACCCGTACTCCAAGAAGTACAGTAGGCAGTATGACGGAGATTTATGATTACCTGCGCCTGTTATTTGCAAGAGCAGGAAAAACTATTTCGCCGGTTAGTGGACGGGAAGTAAAAAAAGATGATGTGGCCGATGTACTTAAAGCAATCGTTGGTTTAAAACAATCGGATAAGATATTATTGCTGGTGCCTTTTAAACAGCATGCAAAAAGAAATGTAAACGAAGAATTAAATATTCTGTTACAAAAAGGATTTTCAAGAATGTATATCGGTTCCGGTAAAAATGAAGCCGGCGAAACCATCCGGATTGAAGATTTACTGGAACTGGATGAAAAAGAATTGAAGCGTAAAATAAATACCGGCAAGGGAGAACTAAAAAATTATTTGTTGGTGGATCGGCTGGTTGTAAAAACTTTTGATGAAGATGAGCTGCATCGCATTAATGATTCGGTAGGAATTGCATTTTATGAAGGCGAGGGAGAAATGATTTTAAAAGTAAATGATGCAATTGAATTTACGTTTAGTAATAAGTTTGAATTGGATGGTATTTTATTTGAAGAACCTGTTCCAAATTTATTTTCATTTAATAATCCTTTTGGTGCATGCCCCACCTGTGAGGGCTTTTCGCAAATATTGGGTATCGATCCGGATCTTGTAATTCCAAACAAGCAATTGAGTTTATATGAAGGAGCTGTAGCGCCCTGGAAAGGAGAAAAGCTGAGTTTGTGGAATGAACAATTTATAAAAGGCGCCAAGCATTTTAATTTTCCGGTACACAAACCCATGATCGATTTAACCGATGAGCAGTTGACCGAATTGTGGGAAGGAAACAGCCATGTAAATGGCATCAATGATTTTTTTAAAGAGGTAGAGCAAAATTTATATAAAGTGCAATACCGGGTTTTGTTAAGCCGTTACCGGGGGCGTACCGCCTGTACCGATTGTAAAGGTTATCGTTTACGAAAAGAAGCGTTGTATGTAAAAGTTGCCGGTAAACATATTGGTGAACTTTGTGCCATGCCGATAAAAGATTTGCAACAATGGTTTTCTTCGTTGCAATTAAGTGAGTACGACCAGCAGGTTGCAAAAAGAATATTGCTGGAAATTCATTACCGGATAAAAACCTTACTGGATGTGGGTTTGGGGTACCTTACCCTGAACCGTTTGGCAAATTCATTAAGTGGTGGCGAAAGCCAGCGCATACAACTTACCCGTAGCCTCGGTAGTAATTTAACCAGCTCCTTGTATATTTTGGATGAGCCTTCAATTGGCTTGCATAGCCGTGATACCGAAAGATTGATAACGGTTTTAAAAGAGTTGAGAGATTTGGGTAACACGGTTGTTGTGGTGGAACATGATGAGATGATGATGAGGGAAGCCGATCATATTATTGATATGGGGCCACTGGCAAGTCATTTGGGTGGCGAAGTGGTTGCCGAAGGTAATTATGATGAACTGATTGCAAACACCAAAAGCCTTACCGGAAAATATTTGAGTGGCGAATTAATGATTGAACCACCAAAAAATATCCGCAAATGGAAACGCAGTATTTCCATTACCGGAGCCCGGCAAAATAATTTAAAAAATATTACTGTTGAGTTTCCATTAAATGTGCTCTGTGCTGTGAGTGGTGTAAGTGGTAGCGGAAAAACCACTTTGGTAAAACAGATTTTATATCCTGCCTTACAAAAATTAAAAGGAGAGGGAGTTGAAAAAGCAGGCCTGCACAAATCAATCAGCGGCGATGTGGATCATATTTCACAAATTGAAATGGTTGATCAAAACCCAATTGGAAAATCATCCAGAAGCAACCCGGTTACTTATATAAAAGCGTATGATGAAATCCGGGAATTATTTAGTGATCAGCCATTGAGTAAAATACGGGGTTTTCAACCAAAGCATTTTTCATTTAATGTAGATGCCGGTCGTTGCGATGCCTGTAGTGGCGAAGGGGAGCAGGTTGTAGAGATGCAGTTTTTGGCCGATGTGCATTTAACCTGCGATGTTTGTGGCGGTAAAAGATTTAAAGAAGAAGTGCTGGAGGTAATGTATAAAGGCAAAAGTATTTTTGATGTATTGGAAATGAGTGTTGATGAAGCCATCGATTTTTTTGCAGCAGGTTCAGCAAAAGAGGGAATGGATGTTGCAAAAAAAATTCAACCATTGAGTAATGTAGGATTGGGGTATGTAAAATTGGGGCAGTCGAGTAATACACTTTCGGGTGGCGAAGCACAGCGTGTAAAGTTGGCTTCTTTTCTGGGCAAAGGAAAAAGTAGTGGCAGCATTCTTTTTATTTTTGATGAACCCACAACAGGATTGCATTTTCACGACATAAAAAAATTACTCAATTCCTTTAATGCATTAATTGAACAGGGCCATACCATTTTAGTGATTGAACACAATACTGATGTATTAAAAAGTGCCGATTGGATAATCGACCTTGGCCCGGAGGCAGGCGATGCCGGTGGTAACTTGGTTTTTGCAGGCATCCCTTCCGACATGAAAAAAAATAAAGAAAGTATTACTGGAAAATTTTTATAATTATCTTAATCGGTCGCTGTCTTTTATCAGTTTATTATCCTTGCTGATACCTTTTACCGCCAAAGCAAAAAATAAGATAATAAACAAGTGTACAATAGAAGCCAGTGCCAGTGTGCCTTGTGTGTATCTGTTGATTTTATTATAGTACAAAAAAAGTAATAAGGCTTCCAGTAAAATACCTGCAATACATAATAATAACTGGGTGCTTCTGTTTTTAAAAACACCAATGGCAACAAACGCAATAACAGCAATCAATAAGGTTACCAGTAAAATTAAAATGCCTCCATTTTTACCGGTTAATTCCTGATAAGGAATTGCAGGATCGTTAATGCCGCTGTAAAATGGAAACTGTATGGTTAGCATAACAGCTAAGCCAGCCAATAATAACCAAACGGTTTGTATGCGTTGTATCATAATTTTAATTTGAATCGATTAAATAAAAAATACGGTAATGAATTTTTAGTCGAACTTATCCTAATTCAGGATATAATTTAAACTGACTCATAAATTCATTTACCTGTCCACGAATTTTTAAAATCAATTGCTCATCTTCTGCA
>JANPAP010000166.1:0-1539 GCA_031429975.1 Chitinophagaceae bacterium | reverse complement strand
TACAAATCTTTCTTACATAGAAAGGAGTATCCTTGTGTAGCGGCAAAAGCTGCTGTTCAAAAACAACAAATTCGGGTGTTAGTTGCCGATCACATGGCATGTCCAAAGGATGATCGTGCAATACTCGACTTTTTATACAATTTTGTTGATGAATACCGTTCAGCAAAAAATTTGTTTCATAGTGTAGCAATAATATTTAAAGGGCCTGAACTAGTAAGTGAAGAAGATTTTGAAAAAATGCTTTGGGCAAGGTTGCAATCATTGGCAAATATGGGTGCAAATGAATATGGATACGATAAAAGAGTAAGCAGCGATCCAAATGCCAGTAATTTTAGTTTTAGTTTAAAAGAAGAAGCATTCTATATTATAGGCCTGCATCCAAACAGTAACAGGGCTGCACGTAGATTTAAATACCCAACGTTGGTATTTAATCCTCATCAGCAATTTGAAGAATTGCGCAAAACGGATAGTTACGATAAAATGAAAAAAATCGTTCGCAAATTAGATACAGCATATTCTGGCTCTGTAAACCCAATGTTACAGGATTTTGGAAAGCTTTCCGAATCCATGCAATATAGTGGTCGTAAATTAGACGAATCCTGGCAGTGCCCTTTAAAACTTAATCAATAAATTTTATTTAGTGAATATAATTCCACCACGTAGTGGTGTTTCCTTTATTTTAAAAAAAGGGCAACGCCTTAAAGTAACAGATATACAAGGAGAGCAAGTTTCTGATTTGATATGTTTTAATCTGGAAGATAAAAAAGAATACCTTTCTTCTGGAAGGACAATTGACTACGCCGAAACCATTTTCCTAACTAAAGGGCATCCATTTTATTCAAACAGGAGTAATATTATGTTTGATATAATTGAAGATACGGTAGGCAGGCATGATTTTTTACTTACCCCTTGCAGTGCTGATACTTTTAGAATTATTTATGGTCATACCGAGCCCCATTGCGGTTGCTTTGGAAATTTATGCAAAGCACTTGATGAACATGGAATACAACCCGATGACATCCCCATTACTTTCAATGTTTTTATGCATGTAACAGTTGATGGAACTACAGGGAAAGTGGATGTGCTTCCACCAAAAAGTAAAGCCGGAGATTATATTATTATTGAAGCCAGCATGGATCTTGTTGTTGGCCTAACAGCCTGTTCTGCCGAGATGTCGAATAACTATTCATTTAAACCAATTGGCTATCAAATTCTGGATTAAAAATACTTCTGCTAAATTATAAATGGGCCTCATTTCAGATTGAAAACTTATAAAACATTTTATTTAATTTAATTTTATAATAGTTTTGTTAGCAACCTGTGGATAAAGCCTCAAACCTGTGTAAATATTCAACTTCACTTATAGCTTCATTCATTTATATTTACCGACCGAATAATTATTTATTAATTGTAGCGGAAAATCGGTTTTAATGGTATTGGTATTTATGTAGAAAAACAAATTTCGGCGTAAAAAACAAATCATTTTCTCGTAGGTTTGCCCCTCAAAAAAAATAGAACTGTGCGTTTAAAGAGTTTAGA
>JANPAP010000165.1:0-2838 GCA_031429975.1 Chitinophagaceae bacterium | reverse complement strand
CCGACATTGAGCATATCGTAATTGATGCAAAATCTACCGACGGAACGCTGGAGATTATTAAGCGATACGAAAATCATATTACCACCTGGGTTTCTGAAGAAGATAAGGGGATGTATGATTTTCGTATCGCTTAATTATTTCCAGTGTACCGTCGGTAGACTTTGCATCGATAACGATATGCTCAATTTCGGGATAAGTTTGATCAATTACAGAATCTATACAATCCTGCAAAAACTTTGCGGAATTATAGGTTACTGTTATTATCGTTACTTTCATGTCTATTAAAAATATAGGACTATTTGAACTGGCAAAATAGCATATTTTTAGTTAATCAAACCATTGAATACTATAGTTTAAGTTAAATAATTATTGAAACAGTGAGTTGAATATTTACTCAAAACCCACTACCCAGTAACTTTAAAGGCTTTTTAATTTTTAATAAAATACTACAATAATTAATGTTAGCAAGGCTATAATTAATGCGCTAACAGAAATAATCGTTACTACTAAATAATTTGGAGAAGACAAAGAGAAAGAATTTGCTGACTGTTGAGAGTTAAAATTTGCTACATCAGATTTTACAGAAACAGCTACAGCAATCGCCATTTCATTGCTGTGTGAAATTGAAATATTAAACTGGTTATGTACCGGTTTACCATCGGGGAGATGGTCGATATTAATTTGGTTAAAAGAAATATTTTTAAATTGATTGTTTGCTTTTACAATGGCCTCTTTTGCGGCAAACAATCCTGCAAATGATACTAAAGGCTCGGGCCTTAATATACAATAGGCAATTTCACTAGATGAAAAATTCATTTTGTAAAACTCGTCTGCTCTATAGTCAGTAACTACCGGCATTTGGTTGATTTTTTCAATATCAATTCCAATACTGTTTTCAGAAAAATTTTGATTGTTGAAATCTCCTCCAAAAGAATTTGTATTGTCAACTGGAACCAGTTGGGGAACTCCACCAATATTACTTCTTGATAATAATTCGGCAAATGAATTTACCGATTGGTAGTTCTGTATAACAATGCCTTCATTGGCTAAATGGGCATACATGCGATGCAATAAAATTGAACTACTAATAACCGACCTGTTGATAAGGGTTTGCATCCCAATTTGATCAACAGGAATTTTTATATAGATTGAAATAATTTCTTTTATTTTTTGTTCCATTTTATTAAAACCCTTTTAAACAACTTTGACAAATAAAAGCTTCTTCACCTTTTGGAGTTATACACTTACTGAACCCCACATCACTCAAATCATCCTTTAATTTTTTAAAACATTTAAAACAGGAAATATTTTGATTGGGATGTTGATGATATTTTGATTGATAACTTTCCAATCGATGTTTTAATTCATTTAAAAACTGTGCCACCAATTTTCCTTCGGTAACCCGATGATCGAAACTTACACTCAACATACAGCGATTTAATTTTGCATCAATCGCCGAAACCGCAAGAATGGCGCTGTTCATTATATTTACCAATGGTTTAAAAAATGCAACGCCTTCTGCAGATAGATCAGTAATGGTAAAACTGATATCGGTTAAATCTTCAATTTGCAATTGATCATCCAGGTATTTATTGGACAGTGTCAGAATATCCTGCTCCAATTCATTCATGCTTTTAATTGCTGCTGCTGGTATCCGCAATACTTTTAAGCCTTTATCAATATCAATAGCAAAGCCAATATCTACCTGCTTATAATAAGCAATTGCGTTGCCTGTAAAATAAGCATTCAGTTCTTTATATTTTTCCAACAGCCTTGCAGTTTCATAAATTATAACCGGCAACAGCGAGTCTTTTAAAATTTGTAAGGATTGATTTATGTGAACAAATATGCCTTCAGTTTCAATCACCGTATTAACGGTACTGGTTAGCCCAGTTGACTGTACCTGGCTTAAATATTCAATCTCTCTTTTTTTGTTGGATGTAAGTTTTTTTACAATTACTTTTTCGGTGTCGGTTGGTAATAATTTGATTGCTTCAGATTTTTGTAACCCAACTTTTGTGGTGATTCCTAACTTTTGCAACACATCATTTTTGCTTACAAAATCTTTCCCTTTAAATAAAGTCTTACTCATCCCTTCGGACAGCATTAACTCTATTGCAGCAGGCGAAAATAAAGTTTCTCCTTCCCAAGTACCTATGGCATCCACTAAATTATCAGCCTCCATAAAATTAGCAGCAGGTTGCTTTTCTGGTACCACAACCTTTTCAGGTACTTCAGTTTTCTCACTAAAAATGGTAGCCACCATTTCATTCACTTCATAATCCGCATCCAGCACACATTGATACGCAATAAAGCCATCCACTTCTGCCACTACATCGTAGGTGGTTTTGGAAGTTTCAAATACCAACACAATATCACCCTGCTTAACCTTATCAGCCTGTGCAAATAAAATATTCACTACCGTAAGGCTGGTATCATTTACCGATATTAACGGTACTTTTATTTCCTGTAAAACGGCCATTATAAAAAATATGCTTTTATTTCCTGAATAATTCTTTCCTTATCTGGCAATACAATATGCTCTAATGATTTTACTGATGGAATGGGCACTGGGTGGGCAGCAATCCGTTTTGTTTTTATTTTACATTCAGCCAATTCAACCACCTGCGTTATCAACTCTGCTCCCACACCTGCATAAGCGCTGCCTTCTTCAACTACCAATAACCTGCCTGTTTTTATTGCTGATTTTGAAATGATATCAACTGGTAAATTCGATATCAATGAGGGCACAATCAATTCAGGTTTTAAATCGGTTTCTAAAAATATAGTGTGCAATAAATTATTTACCAAATCAGCCATGCCTCCATAAGCTACGAT
>JANPAP010000164.1:0-2587 GCA_031429975.1 Chitinophagaceae bacterium | reverse complement strand
GGCTAACAACTATTGTTGAGAATGGCACTTCAGACACCTCTGATATTAATTTCGGCAGAACTGATTATTATTATAACGCTTTAGAAAATTTACCTTTCAAGGAAGCAAGATCATCTAAAAATAATGGTATCATAGGTCTCGTTTTTCAAAATTATTATAGGTATAATGGTTCAGGTAAATTAGTATTTGATTCTAGCCAATTGCCATATAATTCTACTATCCCATGGATAGATACTATTGTATTAAGATACCAATATAATGGCAATGCTATTTATTACTCAGAATCACATATAAATAATGTTTACTTTTTTGATACCACAACATCAGGCTTTGTAAACGGAAACAGAAGTAGCCAATTTAAGAAAAACTATGTTCAATATCTTGTTTTAAATTATACTTTTACTTATGACAATCATCCTAATCCATTGCATTTCAACAACCTTGATGTATTAAAACCAATAATTACTGATGAGGATATATTTTCATTAAGGCAAAAACAGAATTGTACTCAAATGAATTTTTCACAAACACAAGGAGGTGTTACTTATACAAAAACTTACCTTGCCAATTATGTATATAAATCCAATGGTTACCCATCGCAGGTTTATATAACCGAAATCAATAGCGGCCCAAGCGGAACAAGTAAATACTATTCTAAAGGAACATATATTTACGGCAAAAAATAATACAATTGCTTTGTTTCTCCAAGGTCGGTGTCCTCACCGACCTAATCAGGATTAATTAGATAATCTCACTGGCGCAGGACTCCGTCCTGCTGCCTTTCGTTACTACTGCTTAGCTATCCCTGCGTTTCACTCAAGCTGGAGTAAAACGATCCTATCAATTTATGAATCATTTGGAAAGTGCTTTAGCAAAAGATATTTTTGCAAGGCTCGATATTATTAAAATCAAATCTCTAAAGAACAGTTAGTATGAAAGTAATGAAGTTTGGCGGCACCAGCGTTGGTAAGCCGGAAAGGATGCAGGATGTGGCAAAGTTGATTACTGCCGATGATGACAGTAAAATTGTTGTACTGTCGGCATTAAGCGGCACTACCAATGCGCTTGTTGAAATCAGTTTTTCCCTTTCGCAGGGCGACCGCCATACTGCCAAACAACAGATTGAAAAATTAGAAGCACATTATAAAGATTTTTGCCAGCAGTTGCTGGCCTTACCCGCCTCTTTAGAAAAGGCTGACGCCATCTTGCAAGAGCATTTTGAATTCCTTCACATCATCTTAAAAATTTCTTTCAGCGAAGCGTTGAACAAAGATATTTTAGCGCAAGGCGAACTGCTGAGCACCAAATTATTTTGCTGTTATCTGGAAGAAAGAAGTATCGATCATTTACTAATTCCGGCATTGGATTTTATGACCATCGACCATTACGATGAGCCGCAGATTGGCAGCATAAAAGTAAAGCTGGCGCAGATCATGCACCGCAATAAAGACAAAACAATATTTATCACCCAGGGATATATCAGCCGCAACTCCCGTGGAGAAGTGGACAATTTAAAAAGGGGCGGCAGCGATTATAGTGCATCGCTGATTGCGGCTGCGGTAAATGCATCGGTTTGCGAAATCTGGACCGATATTGACGGCATGCATAACAACGACCCGAGATTGGTAAATAAAACAGTTGCCATTAACCAACTTAGTTTTGATGAAGCTGCAGAGCTGGCTTATTTTGGTGCAAAAATTTTACACCCGGCAAGCATTTGGCCAGCCCAATTTTATAATGTTCCCGTAAAATTATTAAACACCATGGATCCTAAAGCCCATGGTACTTTAATTACAGCATTAGCCGGTAGTATCGGCGTAAAAGCTGTTGCTGCAAAAGATGGTATTACCGCCATCAAAATAAAAAGCAGCCGCATGTTGCTGGCGCATGGCTTTTTAAGAAAAATATTTGAGGTTTTTGAAAAGTACCGTACTGCTATCGATATGATCACCACGTCCGAAGTGGCCGTTTCATTAACCATCGATAATGATATCAGCCTGAATGATATTGTAAAAGAACTGGAGCCTTTTGGAACGGTTGAGATTGACACCAATCAAACCATCGTATCCATTGTTGGCAATGAAATTAACCAACATGGCGATGTGTTACAAAAAATATTCAATTCGCTGGAAGGCGTGCCCATCCGGATGGTTAGTTATGGTGGAAGCCATCACAATATTTCTATTCTTATTTCCAGATCGTTTAAAGAAACTACTTTGCAATTATTAAATAAAGGATTATTCGGGTTAGACTGATAAAAAAAGTATTTATCCTACGCAATAATACTATAGCCACTACGTTTAATAAGTGGTTTTTCATAGGATATTGGATTTAAAACGGGCCGGGATTTCTATCTCAGCCCTTATTTTTTTCCTGTTTTCTATTTTTTTAGTTAGCAACTTTCTTCTTAAAGTATCTATTATTTTATTGATTGATGAAATAAAATTCATAAAAAAAACTCCTCATTAAGAGGAGTTAATATTTTAAATCATAATTGCAATTTTACAACACAATCAAAGCATCGCCGTAACTAAAGAAACGGTACTTATCCTTGATGGCTTTTTTGTAGGCTTCCATAATTAATTCG
>JANPAP010000163.1:0-9297 GCA_031429975.1 Chitinophagaceae bacterium | reverse complement strand
GGCCACTTCTTCTCTAAACAATGCCACACCTTGTCCACGCAATTGGGCCGCTTGTCTTTCGGCTTCTGCGGCAATTTTAATGCTGTTACCTTCTGCTTCTGCAGCTTTAGTTTTTGTTATCAGTAAGGCCTGGCCTTCGTTTTCGGCTGCGGCTTTTAAATTATTACTGGCAACCACCTTGCTCATACTTGCAATAATAGCTTCATCAAAAGTGATGTCGTTTATTTGCAGATCCTGCAAATGATAACCCCAACTTTCTAATTGAAGATCTACCTGCTCTTTTACATTTTCAACAATATCCCTGCGTACATTTAAAACTTCGGCTTGTTTTTTTGTTGATACAAATGCACGGATGCTGCCTTCTACAGTGCGTATTAAAGCCTGCATCAAATCTTTATCGCTGATGAATTTGAAAGCCACATTTTTAATGGTTTCTTCATCAACATTCAACACCGAATACAACAGCATCGATTTAAAATACACATTGGCCTGATCAACGGTTACCGCCTGAAACTCCAGCTCTACCGAACGGTTTTGAATACTTACTCTTTTATAGATCTGATCTAAAAAAGGAATTTTAAAATTTAATCCGGGCCGCTTAATGCTGTGGTACTTGCCCAGCCTGGTTATTACGCCGATGGTTCCCTGATTGATTGTAAACAATCCTCCGAAAACAATAAATACCAGCAGGATAAGAAGCCAATAATTACTTAAGAATTCTAACATGGTTTGAAATATTTGAATGAAGATAAATATTAATTTGACATAAAAACTATTATCAGAAATAAATCAAAAAAAATATTTAATATCAACTCCGCTCTTCCCAAATCATACACAAATGCACGATGGTTTCGGCTGCCTTGGCCATGTCTTTTGTACCCACCCATTCCAGTTTACTGTGAATGTTTTGCATGCCGGTAAAAATGTTTGGACAGGGCATACCAATATAACTCAACTTACTGCCATCGGTACCTCCACGGATGCTTTCTTTTTTTACGGCTAAGCCTGCCCGTTGTATGGCTTCCTCGGCATAAGCAGCCACTTGCGGACAAGCATCCAACACTTCCTTCATATTGCGATACTGCTCTTGCGCCACATATTCCATACTGGCTCCCGGAAATTTTGCAACGGTTTCTTCCGCAATTTTTTTAAGGCGGTTATGATGTTGTTGCAAACCATCCAATGTAAAATCTCTTACAATAAATTGCAGCGTTGCCTTTTCGGCAATTCCATTTACTGCTGTTGGATGTACAAATCCTTCACGCCCTTCGGTGGTTTCGGGGCTCCATTCATTTTTTGGTAAGGCATCCATAACAGCCGCTGCAACTTTTAATGCATTCAGCAATTTATTTTTTGCATAACCGGGATGCACAATTACACCCTGAATATTTATGGTAGCAGCATCGGCACTAAAAGTTTCATCTTCAAAACTTCCGGCTTCGCCACCATCCATTGTATATCCAAAATTGGCACCCAATTTTTTCATATCTATTTTGGCGGTACCCTGCCCTACTTCCTCATCGGGCGTAAATAATATTTTTATATCGCCATGTTTTATTGCAGGATTTTGAATAAGAAATAATGCTGCCTGCATAATGCAGGTAACCCCGGCTTTATCATCGGCACCTAAAAGTGTAAGTCCACTTGCAGTAATTACCGCATGGTTAATATGCGCTTTTAAATAAGGCGATTTGCTTACACTTAAAACCTGTGTGGTATCATCCGGCAAAATAATATCACTACCATCGTAATCCTTATGCAGTATGGGTTTTACGTTGGTACCACTACAATCTGGTGCTGTATCAACATGACTGCAAAAACAAATTACTGGCATATTTTTTTTATCGCTGTTAGAAGGAATCGTTGCATATACATAACCAAAAGCATCGGTTGTGGCGTTGGTAATTCCCATACCAATTAATTCCTGCAACAATAATTTACTAAGGTCTTTTTGTTTTTCGGTTGTGGGATGTGCTGTACTTGTGGGATCACTTTGCGTATCAATTTGTACATACCGCATCAGGCGTTCGGCAACATTATCTTCACTAATCTGTATCATAAAATTTTTATTTAAAATTTTTAAATCGAATATAAAAAAAGCAGCCTGAATATACAGACTGCTTTTTAGAATATAATTTATTCATTTCAACAACCGCCTAACGGCAATAAATTTTTGAAAAATATTAAGCAACAATTTCAACCAACTCTACATCAAATATCAACTCCTTACCTGCCAGAAAATGATTGGCATCTAAAATTACAATTGCCTCCTGAACCTCTACAACCACTACCGGTACTGGGTTTCCGTTTGGATCGGATAGGGTTAGCTGCATACCCGTTTGTAAAAGCATATCAGTAGGTACCTGCTCTTTTGGAAATTGGATGATGGCATCTTCATTCACTTCTCCATAAGCATCTGCCGCAGGAATATTGATGGTTTTTTTTTCACCAATTGCCATACCCGGCATTGCGGCGTCAAAACCTTTAATCATTTGTCCGGCGCCTACTGTAAATTCCAGTGGCTCCCTGCCCGCCGAAGAATCGAATTGTTCGCCACTTACTAATGTACCGGTATAATGAACCCGTATTACATCACCCGCTTTTACTTGTGCCATTTTGTTAACTTTTTTTTCCAACATTCTTTTTCAGAATATTGGTTTTTGTTAAATATATTTTTTTGTTCCCGGCTTAATAGCTTTTATCAGCCGCTGTTGCGTCGCACTCTTGTACTTTTTATTTTCTATGCAGCATTAAAAACAAATGTACTGAATGTAACAAAACGCAAACTTTGGCAAGATAAAACTTAATATCTTTTTTACCGAATTAAAAAGAATAAATGAACTTTACCCCATGAGATATTTACTCACTTCCTTCTGCTTGATTTTTTTTATACAGGTTGCTGTATTGAAAGCCCAAAACAATGCAACAATAAATCAATTTAACAATACCAGCATCCAACCCGGTGCCGAAAGAATGGCGGTATACCTTCCATTACTGAAAGGCAAGACTGTAGCGGTTTTTGCAAATCAAACCAGCATGGTTAAAAACACCCACTTGGTAGATACCCTTATCAGCTGCGGAATAAATGTGGTTAAAATTTTTGGACCCGAGCATGGATTCCGTGGTACAGCAGATGCCGGGGAACATATCAACAATGCCACCGATAAAAAAACAGGGATTCCCATTATCAGTTTATATGGCAACCACAAAAAACCAACAGAAGAAGATTTTAAGGGAGTGGATGTTTTGATTTTTGATATACAGGATGTGGGTGTTCGTTTTTACACATTCATTTCATCGCTCGAATATTTTATGGAAGCGGCCCTGGAAAACCACAAACCCTTATTTATTCTGGACCGCCCTAACCCCAATGGATTTTATGTTGATGGCCCTGTGCTGGATACTGCTTTTAAAAGTTTTGTTGGCATGCAACCCATCCCCATTGTTTATGGATTGACGATTGGAGAATATGCCATGATGCTTGCCGGCGAAAAATGGTTATCGCCAAAAGCCAATGCTATTAATACTTACAACATATCTACACAACCTACAGTTGATACCCCTTTTCATATGCAGGTAATAAAATGTAAAAACTACAACAGTAACAGTAAATATATTTTACCCGTAAACCCATCGCCTAATTTAAAAGAAATGCAAAGCATTTATTTATATCCCAGCACTTGTTTTTTTGAAGGCACGGTGCTCAGCGAAGGAAGAGGAACGGATAAACCATTTCAGATTTTTGGCCATCCATCTTTACCAAATAATTTATTTGCCTTTACGCCCCTCCCCAATGCCGGCGCTAAAAGCAGCAAATGTTTTTATCAAAAATGTTATGGCTGGGATGAGAGTGGAACGGTAGCTACAATTTTAAAAAAAGTAGATAATAAAATTCAACTGAAATATTTATTGCAGGCTTACCAATTATTTCCGGGTAAAGACAGTTTCTTTTTAAAGAATAATTTTTTTAATAAACTCGCCGGTAATGATGTGTTGATGCAACAAATTAAAGCAGGAAAAACAGAAGCGGAAATTAGAAAAAGCTGGGAGCCTGCATTGATAAAATTTAAAGCCACCCGAAAAAAATACCTGTTGTATGAACCTTGATTATTTTACAATCACAATCTGATCTTCCTGTAACAAGACTAAATTTTTAAATCGTAAAATAATATTGGCAACGGTTACAACATCTTTCTGGCAATACACAACAATGCGATCCAATTCATTTTTATTCCAATAAACATCGCCAACCATACTGCCATCAATATCGTCTTTTGGCGAGGGTACATTTAATGCAGCAGCCAATAATTTGAGCGATGTAAAATGTTTGTAATCGCCAAAGCGCCAAAACTGAAAAGTATCTACCATATTGGTTTCCCAGGGTTTCATGTTTTGAAAATCGAGATAGGGCGGAATGGCAATTCCATTTATTAATAAACGCCTGCATAAAAAAGGGATATCAAATTCCTTGATATTATGCCCCGTAAAACTCCAGTGTTTATGAATGGCTTCCAGTTGATCAACAGTATAAATAAAATCTTTCAGCAACACTTTTTCATCATGCCCATAAATTGATTTTACCCGTAGCAAATACTGATTGCCTTCCTTTTTAAAATACGCCATGCTGATACAAATTACTTTTGCAAACTCAGCCATTACCGCAGCCCGTTGTGGATAAAGCTGATCGGCAGTACAATTTTCAGGAAGTGAATGTTGCACTTTTTCTTCCCAAAGTTTTTTCCAGTGATCTTCTAAAGTTTCGAAATTTTTATGTGCTGATACGGTTTCAATATCAATAACGAGAAGGTTTTCTAAAGGCAATTTTTCTATCATAAAGATGGATTGAAAAGCCAAAATAAAAAAAGGATTGCGATAATGCAATCCTTTACTAATTTATTTATTGTACTTATAATGTAATGCCTGCAAAAATCTGAATGGCCTGTGTTTTCCAGGTTTGACGGTCATCAATGGCATTGATATTAGTCAGCCCCAGTTTATACCTTGCGCCAATATTAATTATTGGCAATTGAATCCAGATGCCTCCCATTAAAGCCCAATCGGTGTTCTTGTAAATATTTCCACCAACTTTTAAACTATCAATTGTTTGTTTTAAAACCGTTTGAAAAGAAGGGCCTAGTTGCAATTTTATATGCTTGCTTTCGCCAACATTAATGTTTAATAAAACTGGTATTTCAAGTCGGTTCAGTGTTGCATGCTTCTGGCTGCCGTCTCTAAAAAGATCATCATAAATTTCTGTAGCATCATTGCTAAATGTTGCGGATGATTGTACAAAATTTACTTCGGGCTGTATGCCAAACCGGTTGCTGAAATTGAATTGCATAAATGCCCCCAACTGATAATTATAATTAAACCCAGATTTATAGGATTGTCCAGTGATCTGGTTGATATTTACACCCGCCTTTGCACCCAGCCTAAAAAATCTTTCACTATCTGTTTTGATATTGCTTTTTTGTTGCGCCTGAATGGACGAAGCAATAAACAACAAACACAATCCAATAATAATTCTAAACTGCATCTAACTATTTTTAAAGTGATTCAAATATACTTGGTTAAAATTATGGACTCGATTCAATAAAACTGAATTGTTTAATCATGCCCCTTTTTATTTTTCCATTCTTTATTTTTCCATTTTTTGCCATGAGGGTGATTGCTATAATTTTTATTTGTCCAGTAACCTTTTTTCCATTTCCAGCCATTGCCTTGTTGGTTCCAGTAACCGGGGTTCCAATTGCCTCTATAGTCTGGAACATACCAATAGCCATTTCTGTACACATAGTGATTGCCCTGTGGTACCCAATCGCCATCAACCCAAATATGTTGTGGGGATGGTGGGGCTGCCCTAACAAATACCGGATTGGATGGCCGGACATTTACAATAATTTGTGCATTTAATAAAACTGAAAATCCTATGCTTAATAAAAAAAGCATACTGGATTTGAGGATAAGCTTTTTCATAATACTATTTTTATTTTATGAGGTAATAACAAACCAATTGATAAGTTGCAATTAGCATGCTACATTTTTTTTAGTAGCGCAAAACAATGAAACTTCATTATAAATATTTTGACAAGGCTGTAACAAACCATTGCCAGCACTACATTACATTGGCTGTTGTTTTTAATAATTAAATTACTCCTCTTAAAATTTTCTTAACTTTTTATTAGGCTTGTATCAAATCGAACCATGGGTCGGTTGGGAGAAGTTTCATCAACAATTTTAAAACCAGCCCTTTCAAAAGATTTGTATAAACCAATCCAGGCAAATGCATCGGGTAGTTTTTCCTGCGTGGGTTTTGTTGGATAGGCTTCGATGATTTTTATATTTTTTGATCGGGCATATTCAATCACCGCTTTTAACAGTGCAACAGAAAATCCCATTCTGCGAAAATTTTTATCAATAAAAAAACAGGTGATGGGCCAAACGGATTATTTAACGCTACTTGTTTTTTATAGCCAGACAATTTAAAAATATAAAAGGCCAACTTATATTTAACTTGTTGGAATAGCTTTATGAAGTTATTTTGCTACAATTTTTTTCGACCATTTTCTGCCAATGATCCATAATAAAATGCTGAGGAAAATATGCACCGCCCAGTAAATAGCCGAGCCAACAATTTCACCTTTTTCGTAACTGCCTGTTTCGCCTGAAAACAATCTGATCAAATCTGAAAAGGATTTAAACAAGGCTGGAATTTGTCCGATAAGGGCCAGTGTAAGCAGTATTGCTGCAAACAAAAATATCATTCCAAAAATTTTTTTGGGGCCGGTTTGCGACTGTGTATTTTTCATGCAGAAAGTTTTATTGTTTACAGATGGTAATTAAATTTTCGAAAAAAATGCTTGCAACAAAAATCCATGTGCTGCAATAATTCAAAATAGATTCATTTGCTTTTATCAACCAGTAGCAATAATTTTTTTATGATGCTTTCAATTTCTTTTTTGTTTTCAATAATGGCATTACTGTTTTCGAAGTAAATCATGCGGCGGTCTTTATAATCGCCTTCCAGCAATTTTGATTTTATATTTATTATTTCGGGATGGTGAAAAACAAGCTGCACAAATTTTTTGTTATGTAAATTGAATGTAAATAAATCATCGCTGCTGTAATAACTGGGGGCATTCCATTTAATTCTTTCTGAAAGTTTTTTATTGGATTTGATGATGGAACGCAATAGCAGCACAGCATCCTTTAAAGGATGCTCCAATGCTTCCAGAAATTCTTGAACCTTTTCTGTTTCCTTATTTTTTTTTAAATCTTCTTTTTCCATGAATGTGTTTCAGTATGCAGTTGTATTTGAAAATTTTTTTTAGAATTAAATATAAATCAATTTTACCACAAGGAACCCGAAGGAATACACAAGGCACACAAGGAAAAAAGCTTGCTGATTGCAAGCGATTAATTTTTAATTAATAACGACTCATCAGTATTTTGAGTTGTTGCTTGTTGCCCATTGGTATGCCGATGAAAGGATTGCGACGCAACGATGCTGCTATAAAAAACCGAAGCTGGTATAAAAAAACAAACCCTGCATTTGCATGCAGGGTTGTTACTATAAAAATTTGACAGAAAAATTAATCATCAATTTTTACTTTACCTTTTGCTTTGGAGATTACTTCTTCTGCAACGTTTGTTGGTGCCGGTGCGTAATGGCTAAACTCCATGGTTGAAGTTGCACGGCCTGAAGATAAGGAACGCAATTGCGTTACATAACCAAACATTTCGCTCAAGGGCACTTTGGCTTTAATAACCTGTACGCCATGCTTGCTATCCATACCTTCTAACATTCCACGACGACGGTTCAAATCACCGGTAACATCGCCCATGTACTGGTCTGGAGTTAATACTTCCACCTTCATAATTGGTTCCAGCAAAACTGGTTTTGCTTTACGGCCAGCTTCCCGATATCCTTGCTTGGCACACAATTCAAAAGAGATGGCATCAGAATCCACATCATGGTAACTACCATCAAAAATCCGCACTCTCATATTTACTACAGGGTAACCAGCCAATACGCCAGAGGTCATACTGTTGGTAAATCCTTTAAGAATTGGCGGAATAAATTCTTTTGGAATACTACCTCCAAAAATGTCATTTACAAACTGAATTCCACCCAATGGATTTTCTTTTAACCACTCTTCATCAGCAGGTCCGATTTCGAAAACGATATCACCAAACTTACCTCTACCACCCGTTTGTTTCTTATAAGTTTCTCTGTGTTGAACCATGGTACGGAAGGCTTCTTTGTAAGCAACCTGCGGAGCACCTTGGTTAATTTCAACTTTAAATTCTCTTCTCATCCGGTCGATGATGATCTCCAGATGCAACTCACCCATACCACTTAAAATGGTTTGGCCAGTTTCTTCATCTGTTTTTACACGAAGTGTAGGATCTTCTTCTACCAGTTTGGCAATGGCCATCCCCATTTTATCAACATCTGCCTGCGTTTTTGGTTCTACTGCTACCGAAATTACGGGCTCAGGGAATGTCATTGCTTCCAACACAATCGGATGATCTTCGTTGCACAAAGTATCGCCGGTTTTAATATCTTTAAAACCTACCGCAGCACCAATATCACCAGCTTCAATATAATCAACCGGGTTTTGTTTGTTGGCATGCATCTGCATAATACGACTGATACGCTCTTTCTTACCTGTACGGGTGTTCAGAACATAAGAACCACTATCCAAACGGCCACTATATGCCCGGAAGAAAGCCAGACGACCCACAAAAGGATCGGTCATAATTTTAAATGCAAGTGCACAGAATGGTTCTTTAGGGTCGCAATGACGTAACAATTCTTCGCCGGTATCTGGGTTTGTTCCTTTAACGGCTTCAATGTCCATTGGGCCAGGTAAGTAACGTACAATAGCATCCAGTGCAGTTTGTACGCCTTTATTTTTAAAAGATGAACCACACATCATCGGGATGATAGAAATATCTATCGTTGCTTTACGGATAGCTTCATGAATTTCATCTTCAGTAATCGTGTTAGGGTCATCAAAGAATTTTTCCAATAGATTTTCATCGTAATCGGCAACTGCTTCAATCAGATGTTGTCTCCACTCTTTCACATCTTCCATCATATCTTCCGGAATAGGCACTTCGTCAAAAGTCATACCCTGTCCGGCCTCATCCCATACAATTCCTTTCATGGTAATTAAATCTACCACACCTTTGAAATTATCTTCGGCACCAATTGGTAATTGTAAAGGCACAGCTTTAGCACCCAGCATTTCTTTAATTTGTTTTACAACATTTAAGAAATCGGCACCACTG
>JANPAP010000162.1:0-13114 GCA_031429975.1 Chitinophagaceae bacterium | reverse complement strand
CCGTAATAGCAGCATTATTACTATTGCATGCAGCCGTGGTAGTGCTAACTGAAACTTGTGGTGCATTTGTATTGGTAATAATATTTGTAATACTGCTTATGCATCCACTGGCGTCTTTTACAAATACCTGGTAAGTGCCAGCAATTAATCCGGAAAATAAATTTGAAGATTGATAATTAATTCCATTTATGCTGAATTGCAAGGGGGCAATACCTCCTGTTGCGGTTACCTTAATCGTTCCATTGGCATTACTGCAGGTTGCTGCAGTATTGGTTGCCGTTAGTTGCGGCCCTGCAGCATTTGTAACTGTTACAGAATTGCTGTTGGTGCAACCATTGGCATCTTTTATAGAAACAGTATAAGTTCCAGCTGTTAAATTTAAAAACTGGTTGCTGTTTTGAAATGTATTTCCATTGATGCTGTACTGGTAAGGTGCTGTGCCATTGCTACCAAAAACCGTTATAGATCCATTGCTGATATTACAAGTTGCTGCAGCGGCGGTAGTTATAAGTTGGGGGCCTGCTGTGTTGTTAATGGTTGCAATATTGCTATTACTGCATCCATTCCTGTCTTTTACAATCAGGGTGTAAGTGCCTGCAGCAAGGCCTGTAAAAAATCCGTTTGTTTGAAAATTTATTCCATCAATGCTAAATGATAATGGAACTAAACCGCTGCTTCCATTTGCATTGATAGTTCCATTTGCTAAACTGCAAATTGCATTCGAAATATTGGAAACCAACAATGGACCATCTGTATTTTTAATAATAATCGTATCTGTTGATTTGCATCCGGCTGCATCTTTTATGGTAACAATATAAACTGCAGCAGGCAGATTTAAAAAATTCCCACCGGCCTGAAATACCAATCCATCAATACTAAAACTATAAGGCAATGCACCTCCTAATCCGCTGGCAGCAATACTTCCGGAAGCATTGCCACAGCTTGCACCGGTTGTATTAATGGTAAGTGCAGGGCCAGGTAAAGTAAAATTTCCAGATGCTGTAATACCGCTGCAAGTTTGATTAATAATTACTTTTACTGTATAATTTATGCCTTGGCTAAGCCCAGTAAATACTCCTGTATTGTTGGATAACAATTGCGTATTGCCATTGTATAAATAATAATTTATGATATTGGTTCCCGGCGGCAATGGAGATAATGTTGCTGTTGCACTGGCAGTTGCACAATCAGGAATTATAGTAACCGTGTAAACATTATTTATACAATTGTAAGAAGAAATATCAATTGTAGTTATAAAGCCATTACCACATGCATACAATAATTTTTGTGATTCGTTATAAGCAATATCATAAACTGAGTTGGTTGCATTGCCTGCAATTGAAATATCAACTGCTGCTGCATCATTAAAAATTGTGCCGTTAAATTTATAAACTTTTATAGTGCCATTTGTAGAACCAATAAAAACATTATTACATTCATCAGCAAAAATTCCGCCACTCATTAACTCAGAATTTGTTGCAATGGTTAAGGGAGTTCCGGCTGCGGCACCGGTAGTTTTATTAAAGGCCTTTAAATTTTTTCCATCCCAATAAAAAAAATAAGATGCATTTACAGCCAGGGAATTTATCGAATTGTCTTGCTGCAAACTTGATAAATAAGGCCGGTTAGAAACTTCCCTTAAAGCAGCATAACCAGAAGGGTTATTCCATGCAATACCTGCACTGCTGTAGGGTTGTGTGTGTTTGTAAATTTTATTATTTAGGGATGGCGTTCCAATTAAAGATGCATAAATACTATACATTTCATTGTTAAGGGGATCGATGATAATGTCTGCAATATCCTGTGCCCAGCCTCCGGATGCAAATGGGATGCCTGTTAAATTTGATGCAGTAATGGTTGTAGAAGGTGGGCTGATAAACCCAAGATTTAAATTGGAATTGGTACCACCTCCAGCAATAATTATTTGTGGCGCCCCCGAATTACAGTTCCAAATCATTTTCCAGTTTTCCCTGAAATTGGGATTGGCAGTTGTTATGTAATTATCATACAGCCCGGCTGCAGTAAGCCTTATAATTTGGTAGCCATTGGGAATAAATCCCTGCCCCATATAAACATTACCAGAAGTTTTTTCTACAACCCAACCGCCATAATATGGGCCAAACGACCAAGAGGGCAAAAGCAAAGTTCCAGAAAAAGTCCATAATAAATTTCCAGCTGCATCGTACTTGGCAAGTTTATGATTGATGCCATCACCACCACCACTAACATAAATATTGCCGGCATAATCATAATCTATATCGGTTGCTTTTCCTGAATTAATTCCCGTTAAGTTGCCCGTGCCTGATACAAATGGGTCAACAATTATGGGCCTGCTTCGATCGTACCCTTGCGGAAATTGAAATGAAATTTCATTTTTATTGACAATGAAATTTGAAGGAATTACAAATTGTTTATTATTGGTAAATTCCGCCGTTTTATAAAAACTAACCGGATAAGAAACAGCTATAGTTTCAATATCCGATTTGATGAGTAGATTTCCTTCCTTGTTTTTTTGAATGGAATAAACATCGCCACTGTATTTCATTTTTACGGCGTTTAAGTCGGCACCCGGTGCCGCAGCAATACTAAATTCAAATCCAGGAATTTTGTTTTGAATGATTGAATAAATAAGGTCAATTCCGGGGTAAAGGTTTTTGTATGTTATTTTTTTAAAAGCGCTTGCCTTTTGTTGCAATTTCCCAAAACTATTATAGCCTTGTAATGGAGCTTCAGTAATAATTGTTACATCCGGATTTGCATTAACCCACTCCATTGCAATGGTTCGATTAATTGCTGCTTTCTGCTGAATAATGGCTGCTGCATTTTTGCCATTTCGTTCAATCCTTTCTCTTTCTTCGTTTGTAAATGGAATCGTTTTTTGCTGCAGATGAATGATGCCTTTTTTTGTAAATAAAACCGGCATCCCTAGCCCTTCATAACTGTATAAAATTTCTCCCGAATTTTCAAAACCTTTTATTGATTCCGGGTATTGTCCAATATTTTCAATAAATCTTGTTTGCGATCCAAATGGATCTGAAATTGAAAATATTTTTTTTGCTTCTGAAAAAACTGGGAGAGGTGTTTTTGAATTGGGTATTTTTTTAAAAGATTGTTGTGCAAATAAATTAAAGTTGGTGCAGAGGATTAAAAACAGGGCTACAATTTTTAATAAATAATTATCAAAATTGTTAATATTTACCGGTAAAGGGTTCATTTTCTTTATGTAAAACATAAATCGGAGTGACCTGTTTTTTTATCATTTTAATTGTCTCTTTGGGTAAAAAGAACTACCTAATAATATAAAAATAATAGGTTGTTTTTATAGGGTTGCATTATCAATTAAACATTCTTTTATCAACTGATATTAATAGTATCAACCGAAAAGCTACAGCAGGTTTAAGTTTAAGTGATTATTATCAGTGGTAATAGCTGTTAAAAATACGGATATTAAGTGAGAGAATTATTAATAAACTCAGTTTTTCTGATATGGTAAATTTCGAAAATCTGAAAAAAAAGTTAGCGGAATAATTGAAGAGCCACTTTAGTTAAACTTTACAATGGAGTTGTAACATTTTTTTAAACTCATTTCGGTCTATCATTTCGGCACCAAAGCTTTCTAAATGATTCGTGTGCAACTGGCAATCAATTAATGTTACATTTTCTTCTTGTAGTTTTTTTACATAATTAATAAATGCAAATTTACTTGCATTTGGATATTTGCTGAACATGCTTTCACCAAAAAAAATATTACCGATTTTAACACCATATAGGCCACCAACCAAATTGCCATCAAGCCAGGTTTCGGCACTATGTGCATACCCATTTTTATGTAAAACTGTATATGCATTTTGCACTTCATTTGTTATCCAAGTGCCGTCCTGATTCTTTCTATTAATAGTTTTACAATTTTTTATTACTTGATCAAAATTGTTGTTAATGGTAAATGAAAATTTATTTGCCAGCAGCAAGGATTTCATACTCTTACTTATTTTTAATTTTTCTGGAAAAAGTACAAATCTTGGGTTTGGGCTCCACCAAATTATCGGTTGATCATCGTTATACCAAGGGAAAATTCCATTGGTATATGCCAGTAATAATCTTTTGGTACTTAAATCGCCACCAATAGCCAATATCCCTTCTTCATCTGCAGTTTCTAAAGGTGGGAAATATAAGTTGCTATTTAAAATATACATGGATATTTTATTAAGGTACATTATCCAACTAATGCATTGCCCAATCTTGAAAAAAGTGGAAGTAAAGTTTACAAATAGTTAGATAAGGAATTTTGCCCATTATGTGTAGGCTTTAGTTTGCAACTATTTCTACAGTAGCTCCAATACCCCTGTCTGTAATGGCATCGCACATTGGTTTAAGGGTATCATAAATTCCTTCTTTTACGGCATATTTACCTTTGCTGTCAATTATCAGTGCACATTGCTCGGCCTGCTCGGTACTATGTCCGCAAATTTCTATCAAGGTATCAATTACCCAATCAAAAGTATTTAAATCATCATTCCATACAATTAGGGTGCAATACTCTTCAGTAATTGACAATGTCTCGGTGGTTGATTTTGTTTTTGTATTTGAATATGTAGTCATAAAATAGTTATACAAAAATAAGCTAAACTATTATTTTTTTAAATAAAGACAGCTTTTTTAAAAAAAATGCTGCAACAAAAATTAGTTAAATAATTATATTCAATAAATGTATTTTGGTTTGTGGTAAATAACCAGCATCAGTTTCTTCATTCCATGTATTCCAAACTTTATATATTTTTCAGCAACGTTTTTTTTAAATTTAATTTAAACATATTAATAAGCTAAATTAAAATCGGTGAGTTGTATATTTCGAATGAATGATGTATTATTATTATTATGTTGTTGAGCTGTAAACCTTAAATAAATTAGGGTAATTAAGAACTCCTGTTTTTTGGTAAAAAAATATAGATCCCCTATTTTCCGCAAAGAATAATTAAAAAAACTTGCACATCATTTAATTTTGCCGATTCCCCAAAAACATGGGGCGATATAGAAGCACCCAACTGGAGTATAACTACTGAAACTTTTGAAGGCTTTCTAAAAAAACTAAGTGTAAAACAGATAAATAAATCGACGATTTCTTTTAATAAAAAAACGTTCCAAAACTGGAGCGCTTTTTTATTAAAACTACAGACCCAGAAAACCTGATTTTTTTAAAACGGCTGTTCCTTCGCCAATATTAAATCCATTGTGATACACTGTAATTTTGTAATCGCCAATTTCATAATTGGTGTTTTGTTTCCAATCAAAACTTACGGGTTGTTTTTGCCCCATGGTGTAGTTGATCATTAATTTTTTGGTGAAAAATTTTTGATCACCTTCTCTGGTTTTAAACATACCCGAACCCAACGCTTCTACTGCAATTGGTTTGCCATCGGGGCCGGTAATACAGATGTACAATTCTTTTTCACCCGATTCGGCAATCCTGTTTTCATCAAGGTTAAATGAAATTTTTAGCTTATCAACTTTTTTTGCTTTGTCGGTTTCTTTTTCATTGCCATTCTTTTTTTCATTAATACCAACAATATTAAAAGTAGATGCATGAAGGGTAGAGCCAACATCAATTAAACTTTCTTTTTGTTTAATTACAGATTTTGCAGAATCGTAATTTTTTTGAAATTGATTTTTTTCCTGCGTTACAACTGCTTTCTCTTGGGTAAGCTGCAGGTTTTCGCCTTTTAAAGTTTCAATCTGAAGCTTATAAGATTCAATGTCGCCATTTAAAGATGCGATTAAAGATTTAGCCTGTGCCAATTCTGCTTTGGTTGCATTTGCTTTTGATAAAATGCTTTGAATTTTTGATCTTTTCTCTGCAATCTCTTTATCCTTGGCGGTTATAGCGCTATCTTTTTTTGCATTAGATGTTTTTAATGCATCGTACCGCATGGTAGCTTCTTCCAGCAAATTCGTCAGGGTATCTTTTTCCGAAATTACCGATGAGTACTGTGTTTGCTGCAATTCGTCCTTAGTTTTTTGATTGCTTTTATCCCAGATTATATAAGCCCAGGTACCCAACAGTGCAATTACTAAACCAATAGTTAAATAAAAACGCCAGTCGGTTTTTGGTGGTTCTGGGGGGAGTGGTTGTTTGGTTGTTGCGGATGGAAAATTTTCGAATGCCATTGTATTAAAGTTTTATTTATGATTGATTGGGATTAATTGAAGTTGCTAATTTAAGTGAGTTAAATTACAATAGAAATAAACCTTGATGTTATATTTCAAATACATATTTTCCAAAACCATGCCAAAGCTAAAAATGCTTTTGGCAATAAATTTAAAGATACATTAGGTATGGCTTTTTTACACAATAAAATTATCTAATTAATTTACCAATACTACCTGCTGCACCTGCAAAATAAACTGCTTTGCCATCTTTTGATTTTTGGCATACATTAAAACTTTCTTTGCTGATCCATTTCCAGTTATTGCCTTCATCATTGCTAAAATCAATGCCATTCAATCCACAGCAAATCCAGTTTTTCTTTTCAAGATATTCAATGCAACTCCGGTATCCGTGTGGAGGAGTAGTAGGTTTTGTAAATGTATTTCCAGCATCAGTAGTAATTACACAATTTTTTTCGGTGGCATCTTTCAATTTATAATCGCCTCCAACAACAATCATCGTTTTTTTATTTTTTACTGCAATACTGTTGGCACCGCTACTTTCAGTGCCTTGTAATATTGGTAAATCAATTTTTTTATCTCTGATAAATACCCTGCTTTTTAAGCCGCCGGTTATAAAAATAGCTTCCTGTTTATTTAGTTTTCTTACATTGGTACCACTACTGGCAAACATCGCTTCGCCACTATCTGCAATTGGATAATTATTAAAGGGCAGGGCTCTCCAGTTAATACCGCCATCAAAAGTTCGGGCAATAAATATTTTGTTATTAATGGGGTCGCCAATAACAATTCCACTCATTTCATTCCAAAATTCCATGGCATCTAAAAACATGCCCTTGGTTTTATTTTCATAAACAATTTTCCAGGTTTCGCCAGCATCCGATGTTCTTAAAATATAGGCAGGCTCGCCAATTGCCATAACCACTGCAGCGGTTTCATCAAATGCTTCAATATCTCTAAAATCGGTGTTTTCAAAACCTTTAATGGTTATCCATTTCCAGGTATTACCACTATCCACACTTCTTGCAACAGTGCCATTGCTACCGCTTGCCCAAATCACTCTATCGGATACAACACTTAATCCTCTTAATGATGTTTTTGTACCCGTATTTAAAATTTTAATGGTTTGCGCAATCAATGCGTTACCACTAAAATAAAAGAGGAAAGCAAAAATTATTATTTTGAATTGTATGGGCATAGCGTCATTTTTGCACTCAAGTTAAAAAAATCATTTGCAATAGTTTGTAAATATTTTGCCAATTAATTAAGCAAAAAATTTCTTACAAAATTTTGCAGGCAACAATTATTATTTACGCTAATATTTATTAATTACATGATTCCATATTGGATGAGCAGAACAGAATTGCTGCTGGGAGAAGAAAAAACAAATTCGTTGATAAACAAAAATGTACTCATTGCCGGGTTGGGTGGAGTAGGTGGTATATGTGCCGAAATGATTGCCAGGGCTGGTGTTGGTAGCATGACAATCATTGATGGAGATACCGTTGACCTTAGCAATTGTAACCGCCAAATTGCTGCATTGCATAGTAACGAAAAAGTATTGAAGACAAAAATTATGGCCGCAAGATTGCTTGATATTAACCCCGATTTAAAACTGACTATAATTTCAGAATTTATAAAAGATAATCGTACCATCGAAATTGTTGAAAGCCAGCAATACGATTATGCGGTAGATTGTATTGATACTTTAACCCCCAAAGTTTGGTTTATAAAAACCTGTGTTGACCGGAAAATTCCGGTTGTAAGTTCATTAGGCGCCGGTGGAAAAGTTGATCCATCACAAATTAGGGTGGCCGATATTGCTGAAAGTTATAAATGTAAACTGGCCCGGTATGTTCGTAAATATTTACATGAGTATGGTATCAGTACAGGCGTAAAAGTTGTTTTTTCTCCCGAAGAAATTGATAAAGAAAAAGTAATTGTTACCGAAAAAGCATTTCCTAAAAAAACACTGATTGGCACGATCTCTTATATGCCTGCACTGTTTGGATGTTTTACTGCTAGTGTGGTAATCAGAGATCTGTATAATATGGATTGATTGGTATATTGAAAAGTGTCGCTGTTAAAATTAGCTTTGAATTAAGCTATTGAAATTGTCCAAAAATTCATGCTGCAGAATTTGTATTACTTTTGAAAAATTTGAAACTGTTTTTATCAGTTTATTATAATATTATTAAAACGGATCTTGCTGCATGAGAAATAATCATTTTGTTATTAACGACAGTTTAACCCAAACTGAGGAGTTAAAAAATTTATTACATTTCAATCAATCCATACAAATTTCTGGCGAAGCCGAAAAAAAAATAAGGGATTGCCGTAAATACCTGGATGATAAAATTGCAAATAGTGATGCGTCTTTTTATGGAATTAATACAGGTTTTGGTTATTTGCAAAATGTAAAAATTGATAAAAGTCAGCTAAAAGAATTACAAAGCAATCTGATACAATCGCATGCCTGTGGATTAGGTGAAGAAGTGCCAGCCGAAATTGTAAAACTGATGTTGTTGTTAAAAATAAAATCATTAAGCTATGGCCATTCAGGCGTGCAGTTTGAAACGGTGCAGCGGCTTACGGATATGTATAATGAAAATATTTTGCCGGTAATTTATACACAAGGTTCGTTGGGTGCATCCGGCGATTTGGCGCCTTTAAGCCATTTGTGTTTGCCACTGTTGGGAATGGGTGAAGTGTATTTTGAAGGACAAAAATTAGAAGCCGCTATTGTATTAAATAAATTGGGATGGCAGCCAATTAGCTTGCAAAGCAAAGAGGGACTTGCATTAATTAATGGCACCCAGTTTATGAGTGCTTATGGCATGCATAATTTAATAAAAGCACAAAGTTTGTTGCAATGGGCCGATATGATTGCTGCTATTTCGTTCGATGCTTTTGATTGTGTTGCTGAGCCATTGCACGAAAAAATACATTCTATCCGGTCGCACAAAGGGCAGGTGCAAACGGCTGAAAATATCAGAAATATTTTAAAGGGAAGCACTATTCATACTCAAAATAAATTGCAGGTACAGGATCCCTATTCTTTCCGTTGTATTCCCCAAGTACATGGTGCAACCAAGGATACGGTTGATTTTGTAGAGGCTAATTTTATAAAAGAAATAAATGCGGTTACCGATAACCCTAATATTTTTCCAGATGAAGATTTGATTTTAAGTGGCGGTAATTTTCATGGCCAACCACTGGCATTGTCTTTAGATTTTTTAGCCATTGCCATGAGTGAAATTGCCAATATTTCGGAGAGAAGAACTTATCAACTTATCAGCGGCCAGCGGGATTTGCCTTTGTTTTTAGTAAAACAACCTGGCCTCCATTCTGGTTTTATGATTCCACAATACACCGCCGCCGGAATTGTTAGCGAAAACAAACAATTGTGTACACCTTCAAGTGTCGATTCAATTTCTTCCAGCAATAATCAAGAAGACCATGTAAGCATGGGGGCTAATGCTGCTACCAAATGTAAAAGAGTAATTGATAATGTTGAAAAAGTTTTGGCAATTGAATTATTAACGGCTGCACAGGCCTTGGATTTTAGAAAACCTCTTAAAAGTTCAGCCGCTATTGAAAAGCTGATTGCTGATTATAGAAAAGAAATTTCTTTTAATAATGCCGACCGGATTTTACGTGACGACATCGTAAAATCCATCAAATTTATTAGTAATTATACGTTGTAAAACTTCGTTTTTTTTAAAAAATTCTACATAATTAACTGCCAAATAAATCTGTTGGCCTATAATTTTTCTAATTTCAAGTAGAATCCTTTCTACATAACTGGTACAGCCAATTTTGTAACCTTTTTTTATTTTATCCAACTATAATAATTGCTGTCATATTTACGTTTGATACATGCATACTTAGTGCAAAACCAGCATTTGCTAACTGTTACTATTAAGTTTTTAGGCTGTCAGCATATTGCTTTTAACTGAGTAATAAAAAATTCATGAAATAAAAATTGCCTGTTGCAGTTTCATTTCAGTTTTATATAAAGTCAATAATGATTTCAACATCCTGTAATAAAAATCCAATTTCAACTGTTGTGCTTTTATGCCTGCTGCTAATTATTGGCAGTAGGGTATACGCTCAACCTGTTGTAGGGTTTACCAGCAATACAGAAAGCGGATGTTCGCCCATATTGGTAAATTTTACCGATCAGTCTACGGGTAATCCTGTTCAATGGAAATGGGATTTGGGAAATGGAACCATTTCCTATCTTCAAAATCCTGCTGTTACCTATTTTATTCCGGGAATTTATACAGTAAAATTAATTGTAAAAAATAGCCTTGGCGAAGACAGCTTGGTTAAAGTAAATCATATTTCTGTTTATGGCCCACCAGTTTTAAATTTTGCTGCACCGGTAACAGTAGGATGTAATGCTTTACAAGTTCAGTTTACCGATCAAAGCACAAGCAATGCCGGGAGTATCAATTCTTGGAACTGGGATTTTGGTGACGGTGTTTTATCAAACATTCAAAACCCATCGCATACATACAATCAAATTGGAACTTATAACGTAACCTTAAAAGCTGCTACCAGCAAAGGTTGTGTTACAACATTGGTTAAACCAGCTTATATAAAACTAAATGCAGTTAAGGCCGGATTTAGTAATAAAGTTTTGGCAACCTGTAGCCCAACAATTATTAATTTTCAAAATAATGCAACCGGCAATGGCAATTTACAATACCAATGGTTTTTTGGAAATGGCGATAGCAGTAATTTAATTAACCCGGTTTATAATTTTAGAACTGCCGGAAATTATGCAGTAAAATTATTTGTTAGAAATCAATTTGGTTGTGTTGATTCAATACAAAAAAATGTATTGGTTATGGCTGCTGTAAGTGCGGCTTTTGTAGCAAACCAAACAATCGGTTGTAAAGCTCCGTTAACTGTTAATTTTACCAGCCAGCAATTAGCTGGCAATACTTATTCCTGGCGTTTTGGAAAAACTGCTATTTCAACTGCCGCTAATCCAAATTTTACTTTTACAGATACCGGTTATTACAGCATTAACCTTATCATTAGAAATACAAATGGCTGTGTTGATTCAGTAAAAAAAATCAATTATATCAAAATAAAAAAGCCGGTTGTAAATTTTATCAATTTGCCCGACAGTGGTTGTTCTCCATTTGCAAAAACAATTTTAACCGAAGTAAATTCAGTGGATTCTGTTTTAACTTATTTATGGAATTTTGGAAATGGTAATACTTCAACAGCAGTTGAACCTACGCATGCATTTAATAATTCAGGCTATCAGGATATTTCCTTAATAACCAAAACTGTATTGGGTTGTAGAGATACAATTTTACTGGAAAATGCAATCAAGGTAAACACAAAACCTGTTGCAAATTTTAAGGCAGATATTAGAAATACCTGTGGTAAAACCAATATACAATTCACCGATTTATCAACCGGAGGTGCTACGCAATGGTTGTGGAGTTTTGGTGATAATTCAGAGTCAACCGATCAAAATCCCCAACATGTTTACAAAGACACGGGTTTTATGAATGTTCAATTAGTTGTATTGAATGGCGGCTGTATGGATACGGTTATTTTCGAAAAATATATTTATATAAAACCTGCTGTAGCAAAATTTACAACAAACTTTACTTGTGCCAATCCATTTGAAAGAAATTTTAATAATTATTCAAAAGGCGCCGATTATTGGATTTGGAATTTTGGTGATGGAACCAGCTCAACACAACACAGTCCCAGCCATATTTACTCCGACACCGGTGAATATTCTATTTCGTTGGAAGCTTTTAATAACACTACCGGTTGCAGTTACCTGCAAACAAAAAAAATAAAAATTGTAAAACTGCAGCCCGATTTTTCTGTATTAAATACTACCGTTTGCAAAGGAGGGGAAGTAATGTTTACCGCAAACATAAATCCTGCAGAAGTAAGCCGTTATATTTGGGATTTTGGAGATGGCACTGTTCAGCAAAGCACATTCAATACAATCAATTATTCCTATAGCCAACCGGGTGCTTATGATGTAAAATTGGTTGTATTAAATTTAATAAACTGTAGGGATACGGTTATTAAACCAATGTTTATTAAGGTAGGTGGGCCAACTGCAAAGTTTGGTGCTTCCGTTTCAAAATCATGTACAAATGTTCCGGTAATTTTTTATGATAGTTCGATGCTGGCAGGTATGGGCAATATTCAAAACTGGAACTGGAATTATGGAGATGGTATCTCTGAAACACTGTCTACTGCTGTATCGCAGCATTCTTATGCTAATCCTGGTGGGTTTTATGTTTCATTAAAAGTAACCGATAATAATGGCTGTACAGATTCTGTTAAGTTGGGATATCCAATAAGCATAACTAAAATAGACCCCCGGTTTTTTTCAACAGATACACTGACTTGTACCGATAAATTAATTCGGTTTATTTGTCCTTATTCCATACCCGGAATTTATTATCGATGGGATTTTGGAGATGGTAATATTTCTTTTCTTCAACAACCGCAACATGCATATGCTACTCCGGGAAATTATAATATAAAACTTGTTATTGGTAATGTTGGTGGCTGTGTTGATTCAACAATAAAACCTTCATTTATCAATATCGAAAACCCGGTTGCCAATTTTTTAATGAGCGATTCTTTTAAAACTTGTCCGCCACTGGTTATTCAATTTACCAATACTTCGGCAAATGCAATTGATGAGCAATGGGATTTTGGCGATGGATCATCAACAATTACCAAAAACCCTTCACATTTTTATACATATCCCGGTACTTATACCGTAACGCTTACAACAAAAGGAAGGGGCGGATGCAGCAGCCAGATGCGAAAAAAAGTTGTAGTAAATGGGCCCAGTGGGTCATTAAGTTATACAACTTTTAATTTTTGTAATCCGGTGCAGGTAAATTTTAAAGCACATACTGTTGATGCTATTTCGTATGTATGGGATTTT
>JANPAP010000161.1:0-6061 GCA_031429975.1 Chitinophagaceae bacterium | reverse complement strand
TGAATCGGTTGATGAATTAATGGATGCTTGTGATGCCATTGATATTATTGCACCTACTCCTGCACATTTTGATTTATGCAAATCAGCAATAACTAAAGGCAAACATGTATTTGTTGAAAAGCCTTTGGCCAATACCATGGATGAGGCTAAGGGATTAGTAAAACTTGCCAAGGAGGCCAATATTAAATTTCAAGTTGGTCATGTTGAAAGATTTAACCCAGCATTTCTTGCACTTAAAGAAATGCATTTAGAACCCATGTTTATCGAAGTACATCGGCTGGCGCAATTTAATCCAAGAGGTACCGATGTTAGTGTGATTTTGGATTTGATGATTCATGATATCGACATTATTCTTAGCCTTGTAAAAAGTAATGTAAAAAACATTTTTGCAAATGGCGTTTCGGTAATGAGTGATACACCAGATATTGCCAATGTTAGAATTGAGTTTGATAATAGTTGTGTTGCAAATTTAACCAGCAGCAGAATTTCTATGAAGAAGATGCGAAAGATGCGGTTGTTTCAAAAAGATGCTTATATCGGAATTGACTTCTTAGAAAAGAAAACTGAGATTATTAAATTAAACGCTGCAGGCGACAAAGATGTTTTTACTTTTGATATAGAAACCAATACCGGTAAAAAAACAATTGCCATTGCTAATCCGGTAATTGTTGAAACCAATGCAATAAAAATGGAACTTCAGGCATTTGCCAACGCTATTACTAATAATACAAAAACTCCTGTAACCGTAATAGATGGATTTAGAGCCATGGATATTGCTCACCAGATTCTTGAAAAAATTGGCAATGGGCAAAATCATTAATTAATAATCCAATTTCGCTTTTTATAAATTTTGAATCAACCTAGAATACATACTCGTTGGTATATCATTGCAGATATTCTTGCATCCTTGTTTACGTGGATTTTGTTTTATTTTTTGCGTACCGAAATTTATAATTATCCATTTACCATTCCTGCAGGATTTTATTTAGGTGCATTTTTATATGTAATCGGATGGTTAAGCTTGCATTTATTAAGTGGCGCTTACGAATCGGTTTATCAAAAATCTACCATTACCGAATTTTTCAGAACACTTGTGGTTAGCTTAATGGGATGTTTAGCTTTATTGTTTTTCTTTATTTTAAAAAACCCACAAGAAAATAATAATAATTACTATCTGGAATTTTATAGCTTATTGATTCCGGTGTTTATTTCTACGCTGATCATCCGCCTGTTTTTCTTAAAATTATCGGCATCTCAATTAAAAATGGGTAAGGTTTATTTTAATGTTTTATTAATTGGCTCCGGAAAAAATGCCCATTCTTTTTATTACAATTTTATAAAAACCAATGAAAACACTGGGTACCTAATCAGTAGTTTTATAAACATTAATGGAAATGATGGAATGCAATTTCCTGATAGTCTGAAAAAATATTCCGGCTTATCTGCTTTGTCAGAAATTATAGAAACCAACCAGATTGAAGAAGTAATTATCACTGTTGAAAAACATGAAAGGCAATTGCTGACTAAAATTTTGCAACAGTTAAGTGATAAGGATGTAAATATTAAAATAACCCCGGATGCTGTGGATATTATCAGCGGCGCTGTTCAAACCAGCAATGTAATGGGGGTTCCGTTGATTGATTTACACAGTGGCTTATTACCTTCCTGGCAAAGAAATATCAAACGTTTTATCGATCTGCTCGTTTCATTAACTGCTTCAGTTTTATTGTTGCCCTTGATGTTGTATGCTGCCATTCGTACAAAATTTTCTTCAAAAGGGTCTGTATTTTATGTGCAGGAAAGAATCGGTTATAAAGGAAAACCTTTTACTATTTATAAATTCAGAAGCATGCAGCAGGATGCTGAAAAAGATGGCCCATTGCTAAGTTCGAACGAGGATAGTAGGATTACTAATTGGGGAAAAGTAATGCGTAAATGGCGGCTGGATGAGCTGCCCCAGTTATGGAATATTATTAAAGGCGAAATGAGCCTTGTAGGGCCAAGGCCCGAAAGAAGATTTTATGTAAATCAAATTGTTGAACAACATTCAGAATATAATTATCTCTTTAAAGTTAAGCCCGGCCTCACCAGTTGGGGTATGGTAAAATTCGGCTATGCTTCATCGGTAGAGGAGATGATACAACGCATGCCCTACGATTTAATGTACATTGAGAACATCTCAATCTTGCTTGATTTGCGAATAATGATCCACACCCTTGTAATCATTTTAAAAGGGAAGGGCAAATAATATTATTGGTTATATTTGATTAAAACACCGCTTTATGAGGAATGCAGTATTGCTGGTTCTGTTTACATTTTTTCAATTCAAGGTTTCTGCCCAAAAAAAATACTGGCAACAGCAGGTAAATTATAAAATCGCTGTAGGCTTAAATGATAAGATGCATGAGTTGGATGGTTTTGAAACCATTGAATATTTTAATAATTCGCCCGATACCTTACATTTTATTTGGATTCATTTATGGCCCAACGCTTATAAAAACGATCGTACTGCTTTTAGTGATCAGCTTTTATTAAATGGTCGTACCGATTTTTATTTCAGCAATATTGAACAACGTGGTTTTATCAACCGTTTAAATTTTAAAGTAAATGGAGTGATTGCTGTTATGGAAGATCATCCCCAGCATCAGGATATTATTAAACTGTTGCTACCGTCACCGTTAGTACCTGGTGGCCATTCCATAATCCAAACACCCTTTCATGTAAAAATCCCTGATAATTTTTCAAGAGCTGGGCATGTTGCTCAATCTTATCAAATTACCCAGTGGTATCCAAAGGCTGCAGTGTATGATAAAAATGGCTGGCACCCGATGCCTTATTTGGATCAGGGAGAATTTTACAGTGATTTTGGAAACTATGAAGTGAGCATAAGTCTGCCGGCAAATTATGTTGTTGCTGCAACCGGATTGCTAATAAAGGATAGTACTGCTTTATTAATAAAAGAGAACCAACCATTACAACTTGCTAATACTGTAAAAGAAAAAACTAATTTTTTAGTTGCAAAAAAAAATGTTGCAGTTGCCGCAATAACTCCTTCCTCACAAAATATAAGAACCATCGTTTATCAACAAAATAATGTGATTGATTTTGCTTGGTTTGCAGATAAAGATTTTGCTGTATTGCAGGATACGCTTGCATTAGCTTCTGGTAAAATTATTAAAGTGATGGCTTATCCCTTACAAAAAAACAGCGTAAATGGTCTTTGGAAAAATGCAATTCAATACATGAAAAAATCAATCCTTTCCAGAAGCAATTGGTTGGGAGAATATCCTTACGATGTGGTAAGTATTGTTGAAGCGGAATTGAATTATACAGGTGGAATGGAATATCCAACCATTACTGTTTTATCAGGAGCAAAAAATAGTCAGGCGCTTGAATCGGTAATAGAACATGAATTGGGACATAATTGGAATTTTGGAATACTGGCTACCAACGAAAGAACGCATCCCTGGATGGATGAAGGCATAAATACTTTTTATGATACCCGGTATTGGAATGGTTCGATTGCATTTAAAAAGAAAATAAATAGCAGCAATAAATTTATTGTGGACAGATTACCCGAAAATCTAAATGAATTTTTGCTGTCAATACATCAAACCGATAAAAAAGACCAGCCCATTGAAACCAGTTCTGAATTATTTGCTTCATATAATTACGGAACAATCGCTTATATTAAAACAAGCCAATGGATGGGATTATTGGAGCAAAAGCTTGGTAGAACTATGTTTGACAGTTGCATGCATAATTATTTTCAGCAATGGAAATTTAAACACCCAGACCCGGATGATTTTAAAAACATCATGGAATCGGTAAGCGGTACCAATCTGGATGAGCAATTTTTATTGCTAAATAAAAAAGGAAGCTTGCCAAAAAAAGAAAGTAAAAAAACATTCAAATTATCATCAGTATTTAATTTTAAAGACACTGATAAATACAAATATTTATTTCTTTCGCCTGCCATTGGTTTTAATATTTACGACAAACAGATGGTTGGTTTGCTGTTGCATAATTATACGTTGCCAGCCGAAAAATTTCAGTTTTTAATTGCTCCCCTGTACGCTACCGGTAGTAAACAACTTAATGGATTGGGTAGGTTGGAGTATGGTTGGCATCCAACAAATACTTCCCAAAAAATTACCATCTCATTGGCGGCTGCAAGTTTTAGCAATGATGCATTTACCGATTCTACCGGCAAAAAAAATTACCTTAATTTTTCAAAAATTGTTCCGGGTATAAAAATTGTATTTGCCAATAAAAATCCATTAAGCCAGATTGTTAAATTTCTGCAATGGAAAACATTTTTTATTGGTGAAAAAATGTTGCGATTTACAAGAGATACCGTTAATCAAAAAGATGATATTACGTATCCGGTTAATCATCGGTATTTAAATCAACTGCAGTTTGGAATTGAAAACAATCGGGTGCTATATCCCTTTAAAGCCTTGCTGCAAGCGGAACAGGGCGATGGCTTTGCCCGGCTAGCAGTAACTGCAAAATATTTTTTCAACTATGCAAAGGGTGGGGGCATGCAGGTGCGTTTTTTTGCAGGCAAGTTTTTTTATCTGGGCGAACAAACTTTTTACAAACAATTTGAAACGGATCCTTATCATTTAAATTTAACCGGTCCAAAAGGTTATGAAGATTACACCTACAGTAATTATTTTGTTGGCCGAAATGCCTTTGATAAATTTTCATCGCAACAAATAATGGAAAGGGATGGCTTTTTTAAAGTTCGTACCGATTTGCTCAGCAGCAAAATTGGCAAATCGGATAATTGGTTGGCTGCAATGAACTTTACAACAGATGTTCCAAAATCGATAAATCCATTACAGGTATTACCTTTTGTTATTCCGTTTAAAGTTTTTGTAGATGTTGGAACTTATGCCGAAGCCTGGCAAAAAAATGCCAACCAGAGTAAATTTATTTTTGATGCAGGATTACAATTTTCGCTTTTAAGAGGAATTGTAAATGTATATGTGCCCTTACTGTATAGTAAAGTGTATGGCGATTATTTTAAATCGACCATCACCGAAAAAAGATTTCTTAAAAATATTGCATTCAGTATCGATATTCAAAATATGCATTTGAAAAAAATATTTCCTCAATTCGGATATTAGTTGATGATACGATACCTCACATATCAGCAAATAAATAAACAACGTTGGGATGATTGTATTGTTACTGCTGATAATGGATTGATATATGCAACTGCCGGTTACCTGGATGCCATGGCAAAACAATGGGATGCACTGGTACTAGGCGATTACGAAGCCGTGATGCCTTTAACCTGGAATAAAAAATGGGGCATTTATTATTTATACCAAGCGCCTTTTACTGCTTGCTTAGGCCTTTTTGGAAAAAATATTTCGGCCGAATTGCTGGAAGAATTCTTACAGCAAATTCCTTCAAAATTTAAGTACTGGGATATTTCTTTAAACCAAGGCAATTACTTTTTATTGCAAAATTTTAATTTGGTGCAACGGATGAATTTTGTGTTACACCTGGATAAGCCTTATGAAAATTTGTATGCAGCCTATCGGGATAACATCAAACGGAATATTAAAAAGGCCGAAAAATTAAATTGTTTTATAAAAAAAAATATTGCTGTTGATGAAGTGATTGCCTTGTCAGCATTTCAAAGTAAATCATTTTCAAATCTTACAGATGAAGATTTTAGCAGGTTTAAAAATTTGTATTTAAACTTGTATAAGCATGGGCAGGCAATTACCTATGGAGTATGCAATGCAGCAGGGGAGCTGCTTTCATCCTGTGTTTTTTACTTTTTTAAAAACAGGGCTTATTATATTTTAGTTGGAAACCATCCCAATGGAAAAACAATTGGAGCTTCGCATGCTTTAATAGATGCTTTTATAAAAGATCATGCAGCACAGGATTTGATACTTGATTTTGAAGGAAGTGATATTGCTAACCTTGCTTTTTTTTACAGCAGCTTTGGCGCTTCGGAAGAAAAATATGTTGCCCTAAAACAAAATAATCTCCCCATATTTATCCGGAGGTTTAAAAAATAATTTCAATTTTAACT
>JANPAP010000160.1:0-9712 GCA_031429975.1 Chitinophagaceae bacterium | reverse complement strand
GCACTCTCACACAGCATAACGCAATCGCATTCGTATGCAGTTGTATTGGGCGAAGTAAATGGATTACGCAGATTACCCATTGTAATTGGTGGCTTTGAAGCACAAGCCATTGCTGTTGCATTAGAGAGGATGAGCCCCAGCCGTCCGCTTACACACGATTTGATGAAAAATTTTATGCTGGCATTTAATGTAGAACTGCATGAAGTAATTATTAATGATTTACAAGAAGGCATTTTTTACAGCAAATTGGTTTGTAGCAGTGATAATGATACGGTAGAAATTGATTCCCGAACATCCGATGCATTGGCATTGGCGGTACGATTTGGCTGCTCTATTTATACTTATGATAATATTTTAGAAAGCGCCGGTATATTAATGGATAGTGAAGAAAACAAAAAAAAATCAACAGCACCCATTACTACTGAAACTGGTGGAACGGATGATTTGAAATCGCTTTCGCTGGAAGATTTAAATACCTTGTTAACCGATGTACTGGATCAAGAAGATTATATCAAGGCAATTGCCATAAGGGATGAAATTAATAAAAGAAAAAAATAATTGATGGTTATCAAATTGATAATTGGGTAATTTATAATTTTTTCAACTTGAGACCATTTTATTTTCTGCATACCGCTTTCTTCAATAGAAATATCAATTAAACCATTATCAATTATCAATTAAAAAATGGTTGTTTTTCCAAATTGTAAAATAAATTTAGGGCTGCAAATTCTCTCAAATAGAGCCGATGGTTTTCATAATTTATCCACAGTATTTTATCCGGTACTATTACATGATGCATTAGAAATTATCCGGTCTAACGAACCTTCTCCTGCAAATAATATTTTATTCAGTCATTCGGGATTTCAAATTGATGGCAACGAATCCAACAATCTTTGTATTAAAGCATACCAAGTTTTAAAAAAAGATTTTCCGCAAATCCCTGCCATTCAAATGCATTTACACAAAGCCATACCAATGGGTGCAGGCCTGGGTGGTGGATCGGCAGACGCTGCGTTTACATTAAAGTTATTGAACGAAAAATTTCAATTAAATCTTTCCAACGGTCAACTTATAAATTACAGTCTGCAGCTCGGTAGCGACTGTCCATTTTTTATCATCAACAAGCCTTGCATTGCCACCGGCCGTGGAGAAATAATGGAACCCATCGATTTAAATTTATCGGGCTATCAAATCGTTTTGGTAAACCCCGGCATACATATTAATACCGGCTGGGCATTTTCCCAATTAAATATCGAGGAGCATATTTCATCAAAAAGCAACCTCAAAAAAATTATCAGCCAGCCAATAGAAACTTGGAAAAAGGATTTGAAAAATGATTTTGAACCAGCAGTTTTTCCAGCCCATCCAACTCTGTTGGCCATAAAAGAAAAGCTGTACCAGCAAGGATCAGTTTATGCTGCCATGAGTGGCAGTGGAAGTACGGTTTTTGGGTTGTTTAAAAAAGAGATGTTGCCACAATTTGATTTTCCAGCAACGTATATTTTAAAAACCATTATGGGCTGATAATTTGTTAGTATTTACTTAAAAAATCATTCTATTTCACAAACAGGAGCAATTTTTGAAAGCAATATAATAAATTGCACTTTTTACAAAATAAAATCAATGAAAAAATTACTCTACATTTTAAGTGCGGTATTATTAATAAGCACTAGTACCATTGCCCAAAAAGCAAAAGTTGTAATGCCCGAAAACTGGCACCAGTTAGATAAAGACAGTACCGGTTATTATGGCATCAGTCTCGATAAAGCTTATAGTTTTATTAAAGCAAAAAATATAAAAAGCAAACAAGTTATTGTTGCTGTTATTGATAGCGGCATCGACACCTTACATGAAGATTTAAAACCGATTTTATGGACCAACAACAAAGAGATTCCAGGCAATGGCATTGATGATGATAAAAATGGTTTTATTGATGATGTGCACGGCTGGAACTTTTTAGGTGGTAAAGATGGCCGTAATGTAAAACAAGACAGTTACGAAGCTGCCAGGGTTTATAATAAATTAAAATCAAAATACGATGACTTAAACCCTGAAGCTACTACCTTAACTTCTGTTCAAATTGCAGAAATTGAATTGTTCAAAAAAGCAAAACAAAAAATTGTTGGCGATATCAATCCTGCAGAAATTGCATTTATCAAAAAAATGTTACCCGGCTTTTTAAGAGGCGATTCGGTAATTGCAAAAGATTTGGGAAAAGCGGAATACAATTGTACCGATCTGGAAAAATATAACAGTGAGAATGCAGATGCAAAAAAAGTAAAATTTTTTTTACTGCAGGTTTGCAAAGGCAATGGTACAGATGATATCAGCAACAAACAAATACAGGATGATTTTGAAGGAAGCTTAAGAAAAGCAGCAGCAGCCGATAAAGCGCCGACTGAATACCGCAAAGATATTGTACAGGATAATGAAGCAGATATCAATGACCGCTTTTATGGCAACAACGATATAATGGCAAGCACTCCAATGCATGGTACGCATTGCTCAGGAATTATAGGTGCCGTTAGAAATAATAGCAAGGGTGGAGATGGTATTGCAGACAATGTACGCATCATGATGATACGTGCCGTGCCGGATGGTGATGAGCATGATAAAGATATTGCCAATGCCATAAGATATGCAGTTGACAATGGTGCTCAAATTATCAGCATGAGTTTTGGAAAAGATTTTTCACCCGAAAAAGAATGGGTGGATGATGCTGTAAAATATGCGGAAAAGAAAGGTGTTTTGTTGATTCATGCCGCAGGCAATGATGCCAAAAATATTGACAGCACTGATAATTTTCCAACTATAAATTTTCTGGATGGAAAAACAAAAGCCAGTAACTGGATTACTGTAGGCGCCAGCGGCGATTTAAAAAATGGAGGCATTACTGCCAGCTTTAGTAATTATGGTAAAAGGGATGTAGATGTTTTTGCACCAGGTGTACAAATTTATGCTACCGTGCCTGGTGGTACTACTTATGGAAGGTTATCAGGCACCAGTATGGCTTGCCCTGTAGTGGCCGGTACGGCGGCATTATTGCTCGAATATTTTCCAACATTAAATGCACAGCAATTAAAGTATGTAATCGAAAAATCGGCAGTTGCTCCTGATACAGATGTAAATATTCCAGGCGTAGCCGAAACAACCCAATTAAGTGAATTAAGCAAAACCGGTGGTTTATTAAATGCATATGCTGCAGTAAAATTAGCCAGCACTTTAAAAGGCGAACGTAAAATTACCGGCGAAGTTTTACCAAAATCTAAATTAAAGTCTTCAAAAAAAGGATAAGCATTTTTATAAATATTTTTAACAGCCGGGCAATTTGTCCGGCTGTTTTTTTTTACAACAGTTATTTAACGTTGATAAAAAGCAAACCAAAAACTTAAGCTGTAAATTTATATTAGTAAAAAAAACAAACCCCCTTTAGATTATATTTTTCCAATATCATTGAAATGTACTTTTTAATAAAACTTACTTTCGTTTGTTGTAAGTACATTTCATATTTTTAATTCTTAAAAATTTAATGGCAAAAATCAAGATAGATCTGCATGCTGTATATAATAACAGTAAAGCTATTGACAATGCTTTATTACAGGGCTTTGAAGAAGCCATTGAAAAACGAATTACTGAATTGGAAATAATTCCTGGTAAAGGCAGTGGACAGCTCAAAAAAAAAGTGCAACGATTTTTACAAATGCCACACATAAAACCATTGTATCACCGCATGGAAAACGACTCTAAAAATTTTGGAAGGCTGTTTGTTTACTTTAAATTTAAATAATCCACTACCAACATACCGGTACTTTTCATACTAATTTGTTACGCTTCCTTTTCAAATACAATTTGCTTGCACTTGCATTTATCAGAATAAGTTTTTAAGTTCGTTACAAATTCCTTCCTTCGAATAAATCATCGCATCATACTTCTGCCGGCACAACAATCTTTTTTAAATACAAGGTATTAAACTATACAGTGTATTAAAATTACCAGTTACTAAAAACAGTAACCCAACCAAGCAATATAATTTTATGTGTCAGCAACATCAAAACTACCAGCCCCGGCAATGCATAATTCCACCTTATCTCAGTGATAAAGTTTTTGATAAAGCAAGTAAAAAAAACTTGTCGAAAGTTATAAATAATAAACTGAGAAGCTCCCGTTTTAGAAACGATCGTAATTTTTTTGGCAGCTTAAATAAGCAGCAAAGAACTGCATTTATTGCTGGCGGAAAAATAACAAAGAAGCCGCAATTAAAAATGCAGGTGTTTAATATGAAACAAAATACGGTACTATCAAATGCACAAGTAATTTGGAATAATGGTAAAGAAATAATAAAGCCGGATAAGGTTACCAAAAATGTAATTAATGGCTGCCGGGCAACCTGGAATTTATATTATGAAATTTATGGCCGCAACAGTATCGATAATTTGGGCATGCACATTAAACAATATATCCATTACGATAATAAATATGAAAATGCATTTTGGGATGGCAGACGAATGATTTTTGGTGATGGTGATGGTAAAACATTTGGAAGCTTTACGTTGGATGCTGACATTATTGGACATGAATTAACGCATGCCGTTATACAATACGAAGCCAACTTAGAATACCATAACCAGAGTGGAGCATTGAATGAATCGCTGTCGGATGTTTTTGGAATTATGATCAAACAGAGATTGTTGAACCTGGATGTAAAAAAATCGAACTGGTTAATTGGAGAAAACATTGTAAAGGGAAATAAGTATGCATTAAGAAATATGAAAGCACCGGGCAAAGCCTTTATAAACCATCCCGATTTAGGCAACGATCCACAGCCGGCTACCATGAACAAATATGTACAAATGCCCGATACCGAAGAGGGCGATTGGGGCGGCGTTCATTACAATTCGGGCATAGCAAATTTTGCATTTTATGTAGCCGCTTTTAATATTGGTGGAAACTCCTGGGAAAAAACCGGAAGAATTTGGTACGCCGCATTAACAGATAAAACATTAAAGGCTACAGCAAATTTTGCTGACTTTAAAAATTTAACTATAAAAAAAGCAACCCAGCTTTTTGGTAAAGGCAGCCTGGAAACCAAGGCTGTTGCAGAAGGATGGGCCGCTGCAAAAGTATAATTATGCAACTACAATTAAAGCGCACAGGTGGCATTATAAACTTTAAGAAACTGGCATTAACAGAAGTAGATATTACCGAGACTGAATTGGCAAACTTAGTTTCCGAAATAAAAAGGTCACAGATTTTAAACACTCAATTTAGGGATAGCACTTCGTTTTTTTTGGTAATAAATAATGAATCCATCCCAATTGATTTAACAAAAATACCAGAAAAATACAAAGCGGTATTTGAAGAATTAATCAGCAATTTAAAGCCAGAAAAACAGTAAATAAATTGCAAATACTCCTATTTACTACAATTATTTTTTTGTTTCTTATTATAATATTGTATGCTTAAAAATCTGTTTACTTTCAATAAAAACCAAGTTGCCATGTTAACAACAGTGGCAGTAATAGTTTTGCTTACCTTGGGATATTTATTTATTTACCTGCCCAATAATGAAAAAAATATTCAGGCACAACGGTTCAGGGCTTTGCAAAATGTAGATCGAAACCTGCATGATAAAATTGAAAACAGTGTTGCTTTACTAAATAATCTTTTAAGCGAATTCGAAAAATCAAAGCCGGAAAAAACTACCGATTTAGAAAATTACATACAGCAATATTCAACAAAAAACTTTACCCTTTTACAACCCGAAAGCATTCATAAAGAAAATTGGGAATTCGGTAAAAGGGTTGTTGACAGCGGTTTTACACTTTCTGTAAACTATAATACAAAAAATATTGTACTGACACTTAAAAAGAAACAAGGCTTATTAAATGACAGTAGTGTTATACAAATCGGGATGAAATTCAGTTTCGAACAATTCATCAAAAACATTTTACCAGAAAATATTTTTGATGAATTTATAGTTTTCAGCGAAAACAAACCGGTGTATGAAACCTTCCCATCTGGTATCAGCTATGCAAAAAACGATTCGTTGTTAAATATTAAAAATGGCATAGGAAGTGCAGGAATCATCAACCAACGGATAAGTGGCGTTGATTACAAATTTTTTCTGCAACCGGTAGTATTGGCCTATAACAGCGAATGGGTAATTGGTGGATTACTATCAGGGAAAAGATATCAAAATGAAAAAAGTCAATTACCAACAACATTTGTTTTAACATTGATCACTTTGTTGCTCGGCATCATCATTACATTTCCGTGGATCAAATTATTTCAGATGGGGGGCAAAGACAGGCTTACCATTACTGATGGAATCCTCACCCTATTTATTTCAATGTTGCTGATTTCATTACTTTTTTTTACATTTTTTAAATACAATTTGCCATTTAGAAACGGAACCAGCACCGATTCTAAAAATAAATTATCAACCGATATTACCAATGCTTTTAAATCAGAATTGGCAAGCGCTTATCAAAAAATCAATGCCATAGACTCACTGGCATTGCTGGATAGTAACTTATTAAAAAATGATATTGTAAATTTTACAAACAAAAATAAAATTGCCTTTGCAGATAACAATCTGCAACTTGATTCAGTAAAAAAAGAGCAGATAGTTGCCATTACCAATGGGATAAATATTGTAAGAACTTTTTGGCTCGATGAATCGGGGTTTGAAATTACCAGCTGGAATAAAGAAAAAAATACAGCACCTCATGGCAGGTACGATAACCGGGAATACTTTAAAAAAATCAATTCAAACAATCCCCGTTATCTCAATAACGATATCAACAAAAAATATTACCTGGAGCAGGTTACATCTTGGAACAGTGGCATGTTTACCTCAGTAATTTCCATCCCATCGCATATAAATTATAATGGCAATAAATTGGTAGCTGCTTTATCCTTAAATATTAAAAGCCTCGATTCTGTTTTGTTACCAACAGGCTATCAATTTGCAATAATCGAAAATAAAGGGAAAGTGCTGTACCATTCCGATAAATCAAAAAATTTGAATGAAAATTTATTGGATGAATTTTCAGAAAAAGAAACCTTGCTCAGTCATTTAATTTCAAAAACAAACGGAATTTTTTTAACGGAATATGCTGGCAAAAAATATAATGTACTGATAAAACCAATTACAGGTATGCCTTATTATACCGTAATTTTTGGCGACACCATTTTTAAAGAAACCCGTGATATGGAAATTTACAGTTTTTCCGTTTCCATGATGCTGATTTTTTTTGGGGTATTGGTAATTCAATTATTGACCATTTTTTTAGTTTCATCAAGACGCTCCTTTTTAAAAAAACAACTTTTTGATACTTCCTGGATTGGTCCTAAAATATCCTGTAATAAAGAGTATCTACTTTCAACCCTATTTAATATGTTGCTTACTGTAATGCTTTTTATTTGCTTTAAAAGCTGCAGCTTTTTATTATACTTTTTTATGCTGGTGTATACCATAACTGCTATACCATTATTCTTAAATAAATTGTTTGCCATTAGATATACCCTAGAGAAAAAAAGTGTTTTAATTTATAAGAAAACAACTATTAAATACCTCCTCACCATCATCATCTTAATAAATATTGTTGCGGTAAAAATGTTGTTGCTGCCAAATTATTTTTTCTTTTGGACATTCCAATTATCAACTTTATTGTTAGCCTATTTAATTTGCCATTTTAATGCCAGCATTTTTAAGGGCCTGTTTTTTTTAAAAACTAAAATTCATTTTTTTAAATATTGGAACCATACAAACAGTTTTACTGCAATGGGTTTTACCCGTTTAATTATTACCAGTGGCATACCAATTGTATTTTTTTATTACAGTGCATATAATTATGAGCAGCAATTAGGCATCCGCTATAAGCAACAGGAATTTTCTGAAAAACTAAATAAAAAAATACCGATTCAGTTGCAGCAAAAAATAATTTCCAGCAATCGGTATCCAAGAGGAATTTATATGGATGGTGCCTGGATAAATAAAATAAGTATGGTTGATTCCGATTCTATTACATCAGCCCACATCAACAATGAAGAATTTATAAGTTTAGCATTACTAAAATTATTCAGAATTAATTTTTCGGAAACTGCAATAAAAGAAGATAAATTTTATTTAAACCTGGCAGAAGACTCTTCCCTAATATTTAACAAAAGCATGGACGGGAACATAGCAAAAACAGCTTCTGGCATATCTTTCAGGCAATCACAATTACCAAATAAGTACATAAAAATTGAATCGAACGATTTAAATTACAAGTTCCCAGACATTTTTAAATTGGATATAAATATTTTTATTAAAGGACTTATTTTTTGGGGAATGTTGATTGCTGCTCTCATTGTTTATTATTTTATTTTACTGGCAATTGTAAAAAAATTATTTGCCTTATCCCTACCCGATTTATCTATTTGGAAAGATCTTGACAACAAGATTATGTTGAACGATAAATTGAACAGGCTTGTTTTTGTAATTGGTTTACCCGGCTCCGGTAAACGACAATTTATAACCAATCTTATTAAGCAAAAAAAAATAAAATGGGGAGCAACAGAAATTTTAAATTATCATGAAAATGATGATGCCAACAGCAATGTATTTATGGCCGACATGATCAATATTCCCGACTCATCTGATACGAATTCCAATACCTACTGGGAAAATTATCTGCTTAAAATTTTTGACAAAAAAAATAAACTGATAATTGTAAATCATTTTGAATACAATATTCAAGACGCAACTACAAACAGGATAAAATTAAATTTATTGGAAAGGTTAATGCTGGATAATCAATGTAAAATTGTAATCCTTTCTTCCATACATCCGGTTGCATTTCTTGATTCCATTTATTATCAAACCTTAAATCCTTCAGACAAAATAGTGCCCGGACAGGATCTTGAAAGGTGGCATGTATTACTGGGCCATTATAGAATTGTGTTACTTGCACTAGAATCGGGAAACAGTAATATTAAGGCAAAAAGTTATTGGCAACAACGGGTAATTGCCGAAACAAACTATACACACTTTTTAAATAAAATGCAGGCTGCCGCCATAGAAATAACGAATGAATTGCCGGAAGAAGGAAGAATTTCAAGATCGGATGAATTGGCCTATAAACTGCAAATAACTGCCCATTATTTTTATATGTACATCTGGCAATCTTTAACCAAAGAAGAAAAATTTTTGTTGTATGATTTGGCAGAAGACGACCTGGTAAATTCTTATGATACCTACAATCTGAGTATGCTTATCGGCAAAGGTGTAATTGTAAAAAAAGATGGCAGTCTAAAATTATTCAATAAAGGATTTAGAAATTTCATTCTTACTGCCATTGGAAATTCGGAAGCCCTGAAATTAAAAAATCAAATTACGGATAATGGCAACTGGAGTAAACTTAAAAATCCATTATTACTTGTAACGCTCACTATACTTGCATTTTTACTCACATCGCAGGAAGAATCCTATTCAAAAATAATTACGTACATAGCTGCCTTGGCTGCAGGCATACCAACCATTTTAAAAATATTTTCAATTTTTGAAAAGCCCGGAGAAAAAAATTAATGATGCGTATTAATTAAAAAATGCCATTAATTGAATTTAAAACTTCAATCAATGGCATTACTATTTTTAAAAAAATTATGGATTGATGATCAATTTTGTCATCACATCTCCTCCCCTGATATCATCAATAATTTCCAACCC